>NZ_BAABVU010000026.1:0-181332 GCF_040369555.1 Apilactobacillus pseudapinorum | reverse complement strand
CAACAAAGTCAGCACTACCTTTATCAGCATTTTGTTTAGCAGCATCGTGAATCTTAGCGTATAGGTCACTATTTTCTAGGTAATTAGTTGAACCAGTTTGTGGTTGATGAGTAGTTTGGTTATTAATTCCATCATTGTAAGCTTGGGCTTCTACCGAATTACTGTCAGCACTAGCGTTATTAGTAAAAGCTGTCAAACGTGAATCTAAATCATTTGCGATGCCTACCCCTTGTTGGAAGTAAGGATCTTTATTTGAAAGATCATTTTTGGCATTACTGTATTTATTATCACGTGCTGATTGATAACCATTCACAATGTTTTGGTAAACATAGTTAATGATTTGTGAAGAAGCATCATTGCCAGCTGAACTTGGCGTTACCCCATTTAGCGCATCTTGTTTAGCAGTTTGAATAAATGTCTTTGCATCTTGCAATGCCTTATTATATGCGGCGGTTGAAGCTGCACTGGCATTAGTAGGTGCTGTTAGTTTATCAGGATTGCCACCAGCTAAGACATCTTTAAATGCTTGAATAGCACCGTTTTGGGCATCTTGCTTGTTAACACCACTATTAAGAGTATCAACCGGTCTGGTAATATTGGTTAACGCAGCTTGATAACCCGATTGAGCATCACTGTAGCCTTGTTGATAAGCTTCTTTATCGAGGTTATTCATGCCGGCTGTATTTCGTGCTGTATCAGAAGCACCTGCGATTGCCCCTTGTTTAGCGTAATTTTGCTTGTTTTTGATTTCTTGAACATATGCATCATGGTAAATGGAGTTATTAGCATTACTTTCATTATTACCGTTATATGCATCCATTACCGCTTTAGCAGCTAGTTGTTCAGCTTGGCTTACACCGGTTGGAACACTTTGATTATCTTGTGCAAACTTAATTCCAGCTTGGGCATCTTGGTATGCCTTAACCCCAGCTTGGTATGCAGCTGACTTGCCATCAGTCGATGTATCACCAGATTGGGCAGCGTGATAACCGCGAAGTGCTTCATCATAAGCTTGTTGCGCTAATTGACTAGCAGCATCCATACCAGTTGGTCTGTTTTGACCATTAATAAATCCATTCAATCCTTGGTTAGTCAAAGTAGTACTTTGTTGTTGACCTTGAGCATAAGCTAATTGATAGATTTCTGATTTACTTGAGTTATTAACCGATTGATTAGCGTTTTGAGAACTTGCATGGCTGATTGCATCAAATGCCGCTTGGTTACCGACCTTAGTAGCTGCACTTTCGTTGTCACTAGAATGTTGACCACTGTTAGCTTCAGTTACCCCAGTCTTGGCGTCAGCACCCATTTGATATAGTGTTCTCAAGTTTGGTTTAGAGTTAGTTACTCCATTGAAACCATCTTTAATAGCTTGAATGGCATCACTTACCCCTTGTTGAGCAAAGACGTTTTGATTGGCGTCATTGTTCGCATCAGAAGCAGTTCCGTTAACAACTTTGTTAACCCCTGTTTGGTATTCTTGTTCAAATGCATTTACGGCAGCAATATATGCTTGTCTAGCAACTGAACTAGTAATTGAAGATGGTACCGAGTTAGCAAGGACAGCTGGGTTAGCTAAAACATTGTCTCTAGCTGTTTGAATTGCTGTATTAACGTCAGTATTTCCAGTATTAGCCGAAGCATTTTTATCAGTACTATTCTTGGTGGTGTTAATACCTTGTTGGACTAATTGTCCTAGAGCGTATCCAGCTTGGCTAGCTTTATCAGCAGTACTGTTGTTGTATGAAGAGCTATTGCTCATTGCTGCTTGGAAACCAGTTTGAGCGTCATTATAACCCTTGTTAATAGCATCCTTGTCGTATTGACTGTTGGCAGCAGAAACATCAGCAGCATTTTTACCACTAGTAAAGTCATTAATTCCAGCTTGGTATTGGTTAGTTAAATGACCAATAGCACTGTTGTAAGCCAAGTTATATGCCGGGTTAGTGTTATTAGAAGCACTTGGATGATCTGGGTTAGCTTCAAATGCACTAGCCGCAGCAGCATAACCGTTGGTAGCTTGTGTAGTATTAGCGGCATCAGTAGTTGTAGTATTGTGACCATTTTGAATATTATCAATCACAATTGCGGCAGTTTGCGCAGCGTTAAATCCTGTTGTGTAACTAGGATCTGATTGTTTAGTGTTAGTAGCACCTAAAACCGAACCGGCAGTAAAACCATCTTTGGCATCTTGATAACCAACTACTTGGGCGTGTGCGATAGAGCCGTCTTGACCATCAGTTGGTTGTGCATTTCCGGCAACGTATGCATTGGCACCAGTTGCTAATGCATTTGTACCTAGCGTCTTACCAGCATTGTAAGCATCTGAATACAATCTTTGACTACTTGATGAATCGTTTTGGGCATTGTTATTGTTGTTATTTTCAGCATCTTTAATCCCATTAGCAATCGCAGTTTGCGCATCCATAGTTTGCTTATCGGTAGTGTTTAGGTTACCTGTTTGAACATTTTGCTTAGCAGCTTGTAGTGCTTGACCTAAGTCGTAACCATACTTGTAGCTACTATCATTAGCATACTTGTCAGCATCCTTAGAGTTACTTTGACCAGCTTTGTATCCAGCTTGAGCAGCATTAAAACTATCAACGCTCGCTTGAGATGGATCACTTGGACTAGTTTGACCGTTCTTAAAGTCTGCTAGTCCTGATTGTTTTTCAGAACTTAGTTTATCAGCATCTTGTTGATCATTGTATCCCTTGATGTAGGCTTGTTGAGCAACTGAAGATAAGTTATTCAAATCAGCTTGAACTTGGTCAGATGACTTATGATCAGCAGACTTCCCTTGTTGATATGCATCGTATGCTGTCTTTTCAATCGGATCGACGCCACTACCATTTGGTTCACTAGTGTCCTTAATTCCCTTTTCATAGGAATTGTAAGCTGCAGTAACATCATCTTTAACATTGGCTGCAACACCATTAGTGCTACCGTTGTTCTTAATTGCACTAATTAATCCGTTGGTGAAATCACTGTAACCCTTGTTATAAGCAGGATTAGTAGAATTACTATTACCTAGTTGTTTAGCTTGGGCAATCCCTGCGCTGTAGTTAGTTTGGTTTTGGTCCATTAGTTTCTTGTATACATATTGACTAAATGGATCAGAATCATCAGGATCAACGTCTGAGGCTTGTGGATTAGCATTAAAGGCATTATTCACCTTCGTTTGAAGTGCATTGATTTTATCAATAACCGCTTGTGGAATATTAGCTGATGGGTTTGTTCCGCTAGCTAATGCGTCCACATATTGTTTAGCTGAGTTAGCTAAGCTACTACCAGCTTGATTTGCATCAGTTGGGTTGCTAATAGTTTGGTTATTAAAGGCCGCGTTAAAACCATCTTTAACTTGTTTGTAAGCACTGTTGGCAATTGATTGAGCATCTGCATTCTTCAAGTTATTAACTTTTGGATCGGCGCTTTGGAATGGATTATTAGATGCATCAGTAATTCCTTGTTGGTGCGCATTAACTGCAACTTGTTGCATTGCTTTATATGCGCTGTTGTATTCTGGATTACCAGATGGTGTATTTGTGAATTGACCATTCTTAGCATCGTCTAATGCTTGTTGACCACCTGAAACAGCGCTATCGTATGCAGACTTATTAGCTGCATTAGCTTCGTTTTGGTTCTTTTGACCATTGTTAAAATCAGTAATTGCTTGTTGAACAGACTTAGCAGCATTGTATCCACCCATGTAGGCAGGATTATTAGCTTGGGCAGGTGTAGTGACGCCGTTATTCATCACGTCGTTAAATCCAGTTTGGGCATCATTCATACTACTATCATGTAAGACAGCGTTTTGATCTGAATTGCCACTCTTTGGATTACCTGCTAGATAATCGTTAATTCCGGATTGTACTTGACTATCTGCTTTCGACTTAGTTTGTTGATAAGCATCTGTATATAGTTGCTTATTAGCGTTATCAACGGTGCTAGTTGGGTTAGCTGAATTATTGTTAGTCTTTGCGTCAGCATATGCTTGTTGAGCAGCATCAAAGGCCGCTTGTTGAGCATCCCCACTTGGTTGTGAACTATTAACGTAAGCATTGATTCCAGCTTGGACGTTCTTAGCCATGGCCACTCCGGCATTGTAGCTATCGTTCTTAGAACTGTTTGAAACATCCGCTGCTGAATTATTCTTCAATGCAGCTTGTTCTTCTTGATAACCAGATTTAGCTTGGTCATAACCATTCTTAAGAGCTGCTGAAGCCATGTTGTTACCAACAATTGGTTCTACTGATTGACTAGCAAATTGAGCTTGTCCTTGTTTTTCTGCAGCTTGGGCTTCACTTAATGCCTTCTTATAAGCATCTTGATATGCTTGACTGGTAATAGAAACATTGTGATTACCATCAGATGGGTTGCCAGAAGTGGTCTTCATAACTTGGTTATATGCATCCTTAACAGCATAGTATGCGTTTAGGGCATCCCCAGTTAAACCATTTGGGTTACTATTTGGATCTTGAGCTAATGCAGCCCCGTCCTTAGAGTTTTGACCAGTAGCATGACCAATTTGATATGCTTGATCATTCGTGTTGATTTGTTGTTGAGTAGCTTGGTTATTATTACCAGACTTACCATCAGTATATCCAGCTTGGGCTTCTTGAACCCCTTTTTGGTAATTAGCATCAGTGGATTCAGTACCACTATCTACACTACCGTTTACGAAATCATTAGCACCTTTAATAATTCTTCCAGCAGTGAATCCTTGTTGGTAACTAGCTGTGTATGGAGTAGTGGTATCCGTTTGGCTCTTGTGATCACTAGCGATTGGGGTGGTTTTTTCAATTGCATCTGCATAACCAGATTTAACAGCAGCGTATGCTTCAGCGTAAATATTAGCGTCAACGCCAGCTGGTGGATTTTGGTTATTACTATTGCCATTAGCAATATCAGCTAGTGCATTCTTAGCAGCTAATTGATGGCTGTAAGCATAATTTGATAATGCAGAAGTACTTGGGTTACTTTGACCACTATTAGCAGCTTGTAACGCTTTGATTGTATCTTGGTATCCAGGTTCGTTCGTATTAGATGAACTAGTGCTTCCACCGTTAGTTAGGAAATCATTAACAGCATCTTGGTATCCCTTAGATAGACTTTGGCCGGTTTCTGCCCCTGTTGAGTAGTTATAACCCTTTTGACGGTCAGCATTTGATGGGTAACTACCACCATTTAGCCCTGCACTAAAACCAATTGATGTTTGAACATAGGCATTTTGGTAAACCGATTTGTTAGCATTGCTATCATCTTTGGTATCAGTTCCGTTTAATTTAGTTGCATCTGCCTTAACCCCTTTAGTCATATCTGTTTGTGCCTTTTGACTTGCACGATATGCTGCTTCAATTGCACTATTATAAGCTTGCACATAATCAGCGCTTTGATTAGTAGTTTGTCCATCAATATATTGTGGCAAACTTTGACCTGCACCATTACTATATACTTGGTTAATTGCATCAATTACCCCGTTATATGCATCGACGTCTTCAACTTGATCAGTGGTTTGCGTTAAGTGTTGAGCTGGGAAGCTGGTGTTATCTTCTGCTGCTTTCACACTGGCCGCAAATGCATTTGCAATAGTGAATCCATAGTTATAGTTTGCGTTTGTAGATACACTAGTTGATATCCCACTTTTTGCTGCAGTATAACCTCTTTGAATATCTTCATAAGCTTTATTCCAAGCAACATCGCTAGCAGAATTGCTAGTAAACGGAGTTCCTTGTTTATTCTTAACCGCTGAAATTGCAGTATTTTTATTGGAATTCAATTGTTGTTGAGCTTGTTGCACTGCTTGTGCGTAGGCATCTTGGTAAGATCTAGATTGTCCGCCAACTGATTTAGCACCACCATCATTAATTACATCTTGATATGCTTGCTTAGTAGCATCAAAAGCAGATTTTTGATCAGGATCAGATGGTTCTGCTGCATTAGCATTAGTATTAGCTAAATTAATTCCGGCAGTTTCATTATCCTTTAAATTCTTACCGGCAATGTATCCGGTTGAATTAGTGTTGCCATTAGTAGTGACACCGTTAAATCCATCATTTTCATCTTGGATGGCTTTGTTAACAAAATAATCATTATTACTACTTGGCGCAGCACTAGCGTTACTTAGAGCGCTAGTAACCGCACTTGAATAAGCAAAACTAGCTTGTGAAGCAAATTTAGAAGCAATTTGACTATACATATTACCAGTTGAGCTTTGGGCATTAATATAACCTTGTCCATTCAATGATGAAGCAATTGAATTAAAGATATCATTAGTAACTGTGGTTGCCGTAGCTGAACCATTAGCTTGTGCTTGACTACCATTATTTTGTTCGTCACTAGCCCACGCTGCAGCTGCACTAGCATATGCTGAATATCCAGCAGCATAGTTACTGTTGGCGCCACTAGCTTGTGATTTGCCAGTTAAGGCATCGTTAAAACCACTAGCCGCGTCATTAAAACCACTTTGGGCATTACTGTCACTTAGTGAGTTGGCAGCTAAGTTGTTTAAGAAAGCAGTAGCTCCAACTTTGGCACCAGCATCTTTACCTTCATCAGTCACCCCACCGTTAAATCCAACAGTGTATTGGTAATTAGCGGATGGGTTAACAGTTGTAGCAGATGGAACTGATGTATTAGCTGAAGCTGCAGATGATGCAGCTGAATAACCACTAGCATGACCAGCGGCAGCATTTGAGTATCCAGTACTATAGTCAGCATCAGAAGCTGCTTTACTATGCTTAGTTAAGTAATCGTTGGCACCAGCAGTGGCACGTCCGTCACTATAACCAGTTGCATAGGCACTTTGATAATTTTGACTAGCTGAACTATCCTTTTTATTTTGTTGACCAGTTGATGTATCACCATCAGTGTAACCATCAACCGCACCTTTATACCCAGTGGAGTATGCAGATGAGTTGGTTGCATATTGGCTACCGTTAGAACCGGCAACACTAGCAGGTAAACTAGATGCGCTGTTAGATACACTCGCGTTGGATTGAGCAGCACTCAATCCAGTTGATTTACCTTGATTGTATGATGCTTCAGCAGCTTGATAACCTTGATCATATGATGATTTAACATTGTCATTAACTGCGTTATCGCCAGTAGCGGTAGTTGAACCGTTAGTGTTAAAGGCATCCGCACCATTAGCATATGCGTTTACCGCTGCTTGGTAACCTTGTTTGTATGCATTTTGGTTTGCAGCATCACTTGGAATATTAGTTGGAACAGTCGCATTGCTTGATGAAACTGATGGATTGTTCTTTACATCGTTAGCACCACTAGCGGTACCACTTGTAAATGATGCTTGGGCATCTGAATAACCCTTAGTGTATGCAGACTTAACGTTGTCATTAACAGCATCGTTTCCAGTAGGAGTAGCTGTTTGTTGATTAGTTGGGCTAAATGATGAAGCCCCGTGTGCATAGGCGTTAACAGAATCTGCATAACCTTTTGAATATGCATCCTTGCTGACAACCCCAGCGGGTACTACACCAGGGTTAGTGGATGTAGTTGAGTTACTCTTAACCGCTGTTGATCCATCCGCAGTTCCTTGGTTGAATGATGCTTGGGCATCAGCATAACCTTGGGCGAATGCAGTTTGACCAGTTTGTGATTGTGCTGCCACCCCTGTAGGAGTAGCACCAGCATTATTGTTAAATGCAGCAATCCCAGCTTGGTATGCAGCTGGTCCGATGATAGAAGCGTAACCAACCTTTTCCAAGGTGTTCAATCCGGCATCACTCTTACCAGCTAGTCCAGTGTATGCACCAAACTTAATTGATTTGTATGCAGTTACATCACCATTAAAGTTGTCTGCAGAGACACCATCGTGGGTAGTTGCCTGTGCATCACTTGAATTTGCCCCGTTACTTTGCGCTTTGCTGGTAGCTGCAGCATTGGCTTGATAACCGTTGATGGCTGCAGCAAGGTTGTTCATATGATCTGCAGTTGCACTAGGTTTCGTCTTGGATAATCCACCATTAATAATGGATTGAGCGTAATCGAATCCAGCTGTTTCCGCCTTATCAGCGTTTAAATCTGGATTAGCGCTAGTTCCAGTGACTCTAAGTGCATTATAAAAACCAGTCGCTGCATCGTTATATGCGGCCACCTTAGATTTATCATTCTTAATCTTATTGTAATTAGTACCATTAATAGTAGCAGCTTGTTCGTCACTAAAGAAAGATAATACCCCTTGGGCATCTGAAATCGCTGTAGTAACGGCTGTTGCTGCTGTTCCGTTAGAAGTAATTGTTGGAAGATTATTTTGACTAATTAAAGTATTAATATTGACTCCAGGGTTACTTAAAGCGGCTTGGTATGCAGCGTTGTATTGAGTTTGGGCTTCTGAATAATTAGCATTACCAGTCACACTAGTCTTGTTAAATCTAGCATCGTTTAAACCAGCTTGATATGCAGCTTCCTTGTATCCTTGGGCAAAAGCAGAAGGATTGGAAGAGTTAATGTAAGCTGCTAATTGAGTGTAATCTTGGTTAGCAGTTCCATTAGCATAGGCTTGGTATCCGGCTTGGATCGCATTGTATGCGGCTAAGTAGTCAGCATTAGTCTTAGTGTTAAATGATTCTGCATCTTTATTAGCAGTTGTATTACCAATACTATCAGCAATCGCGTCAGTAATCCCAGAATTAACGTTACCTAATTGACCGTTAGCAACCGTCATATCACCATTAGATGTTTCCACAACTTTTCCATTTCCGGCATTTTGATAACCTTCAACAGTTGATGTGTAAGCTTGTGGTCCCAATATACTGTTAACGGAGTTAATTCCATAGTTCAAACGCATCCCAATGTATGTGGTTGGGGTTCCTGGTTGAATTTTGTAAGTAATTGGAATAATTCCACCACTATATCCAGTTGTATCCACTGTAAGAGTGTAAGTATTTGGATCCGCCTTTGAGTAAGCATCGGTGATGTTAGAGTTAGGCATTTGGGTTAATTGGTTATATGCACCATTACTGTTAGAACTAGCTACCCCAACATAAATTGGTTGATTGTTTAATTGTTTATAATTGGAAAGTTTAGCGTATGCGGTTACTGTAGTAGAGCCATCACCATTTAATTGTTTGGTAAGTGGACCGACGAATTGAACAGAAGGCACATCTGAAATTTCCAATAAATTACCAGATATATTTCCATTAATCTGATTACCATTTAAATCAACACCTGTATAAGAAGTTGATCCTGAATTTAAAGTAAAATTATATAAATACTGATTAGTCCCATCAGCTTGTTTAATCGCAACAGTATATGCATTAATGTTACCAGCATAACCAGTACCGGATGTTCCTGTGGTAGTTTGGAATTGTTGAACAGCACCTGACTTCATGAAAATAACGTGGTTACTACCAACAGAGTTAATATTGATAGGTCCGTAATATGGAACGTTGTAAGTACTATCTGAATTAGTAACTCCAACCTTCAAGTTACCACGTGAACCAACGTTAAAGTTACCTAACCCAACGTTATTAATCAATCCATCATAAACAGATTGGTGCCCTGCATATGAATTGTAAGTGGTGACATCAGGAACGGAATCCATAACAACTTGCATAACCCCACCATTAATAACATTGATTTGAGTACTACTTGAACCTTGTAAATCAATTGGTTGGTTGTAGAATCCTGAGATCCCGTTGTATCCTTCATAGTTCAAGGTTCCACCATTGATATTGATACTTACTTGTTGACCCGCGTAAACAGCCCCACCAAAGATGTTACTTTGCTTGCTATATAGTTGTGGAATAATGTTCAAGGTTGCGTTCTTGTTAATGTTTAGTGACGCACCTGTGTTACGTAGCCAGACACCCCAAACGGAACCATCAGCGATAGTTGCCGCATTCGCGTTACCACCACGTGGTATTAATGTCATCTTAGAGTTTTCACCGATGGTAAAGTTCCCTGTAACCACAACGTTAGTTCCACCATTAACTGGAGAAGTATTACCGAAGTAATTAGAGTTAGGTTCTAGGATAAAGTTATTAACTTCAAGGTTTTCTTGGTTACCATTTCCTTCGATTAAAACATTTGATTGCCATGGAGAAGTGTAAGTTGCACTTAGGTTAGTTGGAACTAAAACGTTTACGTTTCCACTAAAGTAAGTATCATTACTGTATGAACTTAGAAGTTGTGGTCCGACGTAATTAATGTTACTGAAGTGGAATACCGCTCCCGGTTCGGCACGGAATGTACCAAAGTAGTTAGCCCCATACATAGTTTGGAAGTTTTGTAGATAAATATCCAACGAACCATTTCCAGGACGGTTAACAGTATAGTTATTCCCGTGGAAATCCATCATATGATTTTGACCATCAACAGTTATGCTTGCTTGGTTAGTGTAAATAGTCCCATCATTTTCACCATTAGTAGCTCCTGATAAATCAATATCATTAGCGATTCTAACGGTTGTGAATGTATTACCATTATTATCTTTCGCAACGTTACCACTAACTGAACCAGAATAAGTTGATCCAGTCATAATGTTTTGGAATTGTTGACCATTTTGTACATATACAATTCCTTGGCTAGCTTGTTTAACAACATCATTAAAACCAGCATCGTAGGCTGCATTTCCAGTATTACTTGCAGAGACTGAAGTACTTCCGTTATAGGTGTTACCACTACTAAAGAAGCTGTTCATCGCAGTTCTAGCACCGCGGTAAGCTTGATCATAAGCATTACTTGGTGTATTAGTGGCTGAGTTTAAGTAGTAGTCTTGCGTATTACCATTTGAACCAGCGTATACACCTTGCCACTTACCTGATTCAGCATCTGCCATCCCTTGTTGAGTTAAGGCATAGGTAACCCCATAATCAAAAGCCTTACCTAAACCGGTATAGTTGGTATATTGTTTACGATCGTTGACAATCGCATCAGTATTAGCAGTTGGAATATTAATTACTTGAGTAGGTGAAGTTGCCTTAACAGAAGTATTGCTACTTGTATTTACCTTGTTAAGCATTGTTTGTTCGTATTTACTTACTGAATTAGAAGCGTCCTTAGGAGTATCAGCACCACCTTGATTAGTGTCGTTAGGGTTAGTGTTGTTTAAAGGAGTTCCATCAGTTGCGTTTGGTTGAGTAGTTGAAGTTGCAGTTTGGGAATTAGCAGCTTGTGCTTGCTTATCTGAAGAGTTGTCCCCTGCTGTTTTACGTTTACTATTAAAACCGTTAGATCCGGTTTGTGCATTAGCACTATCACTTTCAAAACCATCTTGCTTGGTAACAGTATTACCGTAGTAGTTGTAATCTTGCGTACCGGCACCAGTGTTTTGAGTGGCTGTATTATAGGCGTTTAAAGCAGATTGAGCCCCATTGTAAGCTGCATTGTAGTAGTTAGAAGCTTGACCACTTAATGAGCTAGAGTTGTTTCCCTTGTTTTGGAACGCATCTTGGGCCCCCTGTTGTATTTGACTAGCATATTGCGTTGTTTCGTCATTGTTGTTGTATGCACTTGCAGTATTGGTATCAGCCTTAGCTACAGTTGTAGTGTTAAGCATCCCATATGCAGACGCACCTAAAAAAGCTAATGAAGCAATTGATACTACGACCCATTGTTTCTTAACCTTTTTCATCATTTTCTTATCGTTTACTTTACTAAATTGTTTCTTATTGTATTGCATTTTCTCATCTCCTCTAAAAAAAGCAATATAAGCATTATACACTTTGTCCAGTGTGATATTCTCTTTATAGAATATCACTTACACGATAGAAACGTTACGATTTTTAATCAATATTAATAAGTTTTACCATATCTTAATAATTTAGCAAAAAAAAATCACATGAGGCGATTTTAATCTACTTCATGTGATTCTTTTTTATTTTCTAGTTATCTTTCTTAACGAAAGCCTTACTTCCAGTTACATATTCACCGTTACCGATGTAGAAACGAGTGGTTCCATAGTAGTTAACTATCTTTTGTACTCTAATTCTATCACCTGCTTGTAGTTTGATAATCCAATTATCATCAGTAAACTTAACGTCCGTATGAACTTGTACTCCAGCTTTGTTGATAACCTTAAATACCTTGTAGTTCTTAGTGTAGTAATTGCTTGAATTACTGTTTGAAGCTACTTGGTTGTTCTTATTAGGTTTAGTTACCTTACTTGAATTATTGTTCTTACTATTTGCCTTAGTATGTTTCTTAGTTACCTTAGCAGTAGTAGTTGGTTTATGAACGGGAGTCTTCTTGACTGTTGTCTTAGTTGACTTCTTCTTACCAGTTGTTTGCTTAGCAAGTGAGTTTTCGTCAGACAACAAGCCTTTATTACTTGTGATGTATTCTCCATTTCCAATGTAGAATCTTGTAATTCCTTGGTATTGAACGACTTTCTTAACCTTAATTACGTCACCACGTTGTAATGTGATTACCCAGTTATTATCAGTAAACTTCGTATCAGTATGAACTCTAACTCCAGTAGCGCTAGTTACTCGATAAGTAGTTTGATTAGTTCTGTAATAGCCAGAATTCTTCTTAACATTCTTAATCGATGTTGTCTTAGTTGATTTCACTTTCTTAGTTCGTGAAACCTTACTATTTTTCTTAACGCTATAGTATTCAGTAACATATCCTTCAATGTAGGCCTTAGAACGACTAAATAGTTTCTTAGGAAGAGCCTTTCCAATTGAACGGTCCTTCTTGGCTTGTGCGCGACCTTCAAGTTTTTGTGATAACTTATCGTCAATCACAAAGTCTTTATTACCAGTTACGTATTCACCATTACCAATGTATAGTCGAGTTGTACCACGGTATTGAACGATCTTTTCAACCCTAATTCGGTCGCCCTTTTGAAGTTTAATAACCCAGTTCTTATTAGTAAACTTGTCACTAGTATGAACTAAGACACCGTTCTTATGACGAACACGGAAGAACTTGTAGTTAACCTTGTAATAATTATCGCCAATTGGCACTTGCTTGTTAAGGTCATTATTTCTTGATGCTTCGTTAAGAACCGCATTAATCTTAGCTTGAACCGCTTTAGCGTATGCTTCTTGGTAAGCCAATGATTTACCTGTAAAGTCAGGATTCTTGGTGTTTCCACCATCTTTATATCCATCGATAGAACCATTGTAAGCATCGTCTTGAGCCGTTCCACCAGATTTTTCTTTACCAACAAACGTGGTCTTTGAAGCATCATTGTATCCAACTTGCGTATCCTGAGCATATTGGAAACCAGCTTGATAATATGGATCGTCTGATTTTGGTTTAGCATTACTATCTTTACCATCATCATGACCTGTCTTAGCTTGATCATATCCATATTTAATGCTTGTCACATCAGCACTTCCGACAGAGTATGTCTTAACTGCATCTTCTTCGGTTTGACCATTTGTATATGCTTTAACCCCATTATTTGCAGCATCCTTAAGGAATTGCAATGCAAATTCGTAGGCAGCTTGGTAAACTGGATCATCGCTGTAGTTTTGATGAGCATTGGGTTGCTTATCATTAAAGTCTTGAATTGCTAATGCAGCACCACGATATGCAGTATCGACATTATTATCTTCGCTATGTGCTGATAGCTCTGTCGCATTTTGCTTCATTTGATTAATTCCACTTTGTGCGTCATTGTATCCCTTAGCAAAGATGTCCTTGATAGCTTCATCATCGTTATATTGAGCCAATGAAACATCCAATGCGTTCCCTTTCAAGTAAGCCACTCCGGCTGCCTTAATAACATCAATAGAATGTTTCATAGTCTTAGCATAAACAGCTTTGTATACAGCTGATTGGTCAGCATCTGCGGGTACATCTTGTTTTCCATTCTTAGCATTGATAAGTGCTTGTGCAGCACCACGATATGCTTCATCTGAATTACTTGCAGTTGAATGATCATTAGCATTATTGGCATTTTGCATTGCTAGGTTATATGCATCTTGGGCATTGTTGTATCCTCTTGTGTAAGCTGCCTTATCAGCTTGGTTATTACCCAAGTTGTTAAGCGCAGTGTTAAGGTCAACACCATTACCAAAGCCAATTGCCCCGTTTGTTGCTTGTGGTTGTGCATCATTCAATGCACGTTGATATGCATCTTGGTAAACCTTATCGTTAATTGCATTGGCAGTATTACCGACAGTATTGTTCTTAACGTCGTTAATCGCATTAACAGCCGCCTTAAATACATAATCACTGTTAGTATTCGTAGCATATGGACTGGTATTACTTGGGTTTTGTTGTGCTTGAGCATATGCAGTTTGCGCATCTTCGTAACCCTTTGCAAAGGCATCCTTATCCGCTTGGTTGCTACCTAGAGTTGCTAATGCAGTTGATAGCTTAGTTCCGTTTAGGAATGCTGAACTACCATTCTTAGCGACACCTTGAGCGTATGATAAAGCCTTATCATATGCGCTTTGAGCAACTGGATCGGTACTTGCTGGACGGTTAGCTCCCTCTTGTCCTTCTTTTTGGTCATTGAAGGCAAGTGAGGCACCATGGAATGTCTTATCCGCATTACTATCAGTTTGATGACCGGTAGTATCTGGGTTAGCTTCTGCTTGAGCATATGCAGTTTGTGCATCAATGTATCCACGAGTAGCAGCAGCTTGTAATGCCTTGTTGTTACCTTGAGCATTAACAACATCTTGTTGTGAAGTGCCGTTATTAAAGCTGGCAGCTGCTTGCTTCCCAATTGCCAATGCTTGTTGTTTAGCACGTTCAAACGATGCTAAGTAGGCTGCATTAGTTTGAGAAACATCTGGAACCGCGTTATCACCACGGGAAACCGCGTTAAATGCATCAGCAGCACCACGATATACTTCATCTTTATCACCATTAGTAGCATGAGTTGAACCCATATTGGCATCCGCTTGCGCATCGCTGTATCCTGCATTTGCATCTTGATATCCCTTAGTAAAGACATCTTTTAGTGCTTGGTTGTTACCAAATTGGTCTAATGAGCTGTTAAGATCTGCTTGGTTACCAAATGCAGTTGCACCAGCATTAGATTGAACTTGTGCTTGTGCCAATGCTTTCGCGTACGCTGCTTGGTAAGTGGCAGAAGTTTCTGCATTTGCATTTTGACCTGCTTGGCCATTCTTCACATCAAGCAAGGCGGCTGCGGCACCACGGTATGCTTCATCACTATCAGAAGTACTACTATGGTCAGCACCATCACTTGCGTTTTGTAATGCTTGGTTATATGCAGCTTGCGCGTTCGCATATCCCTTAGCATAAACATCTTTTTGCGCTTGGTTGTTACCAAATGTGGCAAGTTGTTTTTGTAAATCAACACCTTGACCAAATCCAGTTGCACCACTTGTAGCAATTGGTTTAGCTTCACTCAATGCACGGTTATAAGCTGCCACATATGCAGGATCATTGTAATCATTCTTTTCGGCACCTGGAATACCGTTCTTAACATCATTATATGCATTAACGGTAGCCTTAAATACTAAATCGCTATTAGTTTGATCGGCATATGGACTGTTTTCGCTTGGGTTTTGTGTTGCTTGAGCATAAGCTGCTTGAGCATCATTGTATCCTTTAGTGAAGACATTCTTATCAGCTTGGTTATTACCAAATTGTTCCACTTGTTTACCAAGATCTTGGCTGTTACCAAAACTGGTAGCCCCTTGGTTAGCAACTTGTTTAGCAGCATTTAAAGCTACTTGGTAGGCACCTTGGTAGACTGGACTGGTTTCAGCAGTCGCATTTTGACCTGCTTGACCATTCTTCATATCATTGAAGGCTGCTGCAGCCCCTCTGAAACTTTCATCCACATTAGTATTAGTAGTGTGAGTAGTGTCATCAGGGTTTTGACGAGCAGCATTATATCCAGTTGATGCACTAGCTTGACCAGCTTGATATGCATTCTTTTCAGCTTGAGTCCAATTGCTTGAGTCAGGTTGATTATTAGAGAATTGATTTTGTGCCCCTAATAATGCCTTAGCTGCAGCTTGATCATATTCAGCACTGTATTGGTCTTGGTATGCTTGTGATTTTTGAGATGTATTATCAAAAGTCTTCTTAGCATTACCAGAAACGGCATCACTGTATCCATCCTTAGCACCATCGTGACCAGACTTAATATCTGTGTTTGATGATGTGTAGTTAGCGTTAGGGTCTTTTTGACTATTAAACGCTGTCGCACCAGTAGTTCCATCAGTGTATGCTTGGTATCCAGCTAGATATGCTGAACTACCATTAGGATATTTAGTATTACCATTAATTGCATCACTATGTCCTGAAACAGCATCAGTGTAACCCTTTTGTTCTGCCAAACCAGTGGCTGAATTATCTTGGGTTTGGGCATTTCCAGCATTAAATGATGTCGCACCTTGGAGTGCAGCAGCTTTTCCATCATTGTTAGCTTGGTTGTATGCATCCGCATAAGCTTTCGCTTGAGTTGAATCAGTTGATGTTGAGTTATTAGTACCATAACTTCCATCGTGGAACCCATTTACAGTGGCATGGTAAGCTGCCACTTGTGCAGCTGATCCATTATATACGGATCTAGATGGGTTCGCTTTGGCATCATCATAACCTGTCTTAACATCTTCTGCGGTTTTAATTCCAGCCAAGTATGATGCATCACTATTATTCTTATTAACATTACCATCATTTTGATCTTTGTATCCAGCAGCAGCTTGATTGAACGCGTTCTTATGAGCGACATTCAATGCATCATTAGCATTAGTTGCTGTATCTGGTTGGTTAGCATTAAATTCTGCTAAACCTGAAGCTGCTGCAGCCGCAGCTTCATTCTTGGCACTCTTGTATGCATTGATATATGCAGTTGATTTACCATCCAATGAAGTATCATTACCAGTTTTACCTGCAATGAATCCAGCCTTAGCACCTTCGAATGAATTGTATGCGTCACTATCCGTAATATTATTATTAGCAAGTGTAGTGTCACCCTTAATTGCATTGTAGGCGTTTTGGGCATTTTGTTTACCAGCATTGTAAGCATCTAATTGAGTTGATGATAATTTAGAAGTATCAGTAGTTGGGTTAGTTGCATAAGCATCATTAGCACCACTATTAGCTAGTTGTTTAGCAGCATCGTATGCATTGTTATATGCATCTTGATATTGAACTGATTCATTAGCTAAATTAGTGTCCTTTGGTGAATCGTTCTTACCGGCTGCAAAAGCAGCTTGGGCTGCTTGATATCCGGCCTTTTCAGAAGCAGATTCTTTACCAGTTAATTGACCGCCATTGGCGAACAATTGACGACCAGCAACCATATCATTATATGCATTCACCCCAACCATAAATTGTGGGTTGTTACGTTCTGCATCAGTGTAATTACCACCATTAGCAGCTGCTTGATATCCTTTAGCTGCATCTTGGTATGCTTTAGCGGCAACACCAGTTGGTGAATTAGTGGCTACTGGACTAACGTTACCATCAGCAAACGCTTGTGCACCTTGGGTTAGCGCTGTATTTGCATCTGATTGAGTTTTATTGTAAGCCTTTTGGTAAGCCAATGATTTATCAGCTAAATTAGTAACATTACCAGTCTTAGCATCATCAAAAGCTTGTAATGCTGCTTGGTTAGCTTCATCTCTTGGCGCATCCCCAGTACTACTATTTACCACACCATTGTATGCGTCGGTGTATCCGTTCAGTGCTGATAAACCATACTTATTACCATTTTGAACTCCACTATTCGCATTATCATCGACCTTGTTACCAGCGAAACCTTCACTAAATCCTTTTTGAGCATCAGCGTAACCATCTTGACCTAACTTATCAGTTGGTTCTGATTGGTTAGATACAAACGCATTAGCACCATTAGTGTATTGCACTTGCATTGCTTCAATCGCTTCTTTATATGCCGCACTCTTAATCGGATTATTTTGAATGTAAGGATCTTCTGAATGACTACTATGTCCTGGATTGGTAATCAAATCATTTTTCGCTTGTTGTGCTGCTTGAGTAGCACTTAGATAAACTGGATCTTGGTTGTTACTATCAGTGTTACTATTCACAACTCCACTTACCGCTGATTGAACAGCATTAGCAGAAGTAATTCCGGCTTGTTGCGCTGCATTCGGGTTACTAATTGGTTGATTATTAATGACGGAATCAAAACCAGCCTTAGTATCGTTGTAACCTTGTGCCAAACGATCTTTAGATGCTTGAGATGTAACATTAGTAGTATCAGCAGCATGTAATCCTTGGTTGAATTGTTGTTGTCCAGATTCATAGTTACCTTGTAAATCTGAAACAGCTTTGTTATATGCATACACGTATGCAGGATCTTTGTATTGAGCTACTTGTGGATGATCTGGGTTAGCAGCAACTGCAGTACTAGCATCTGTATACGCTTTTTGCGCCTTAGCATAAGCATCATTATCAACGTGAGCTGTGGCAGTGTTGTTTTCAGCATCACTTAGACCTGCTTGACTTGAATGATATGCATTATATCCAGCAATGTATGCATTGGTTGAGCCACTTGGAATTGAGGCTGCTGGATTATCTTTTGCTAATTGGTAACCGTTACTTGCATCAGTGTATCCCTTAGCTTGAGCAATTGAATGTGAATCATTTCCAGTCGCTTTGTCTAGTCCCTTGTTAAAGTCACTTGCACCCGTAGCTGCATCTTGTTGAGCTTGGGCCTTAGCAGCTGCATATGCATCATTGTATACAGTTGATTGACTTGCATTACCAGCAGCAGGGGTTTGGTTATCTGAATTACCATTAGCACCATCTTTGTAACCATTCAATGTAGCTTGATATGCGGCTTCTTGAGCAGCAGTACTCTTGTATTCATTGCCGTTGTTACCTGGGTTATTTGTCGCATCATTAATACCATTTGCTAATTGCTTAGCTAGGTTAACCCCAGCTTGGTAGTTAACGTTTTGATTATTATTGTTAGCACTACCATTCTTTTGCGCTTGGTATCCTCCCGCGGCAGCTTCATATGCACTCTTATGAGCTTGGTTTAATGAATCATTTGAGCTAGTAGAAGAATCAATTTTTCCTGCTTCGTATTCCTTCACTCCATCATTGGCTGAAGCAGCAGCTTCATCCTTAGCTTTATTGAAAGCATTTAGGTAAGTATTGGACTTACCACTTAAGTCAGGAGTAATTCCGGTTGTTCCAGCCACGAAACCAGCTTTAGCACCGTCAAACGCTTGAGCTGCATCAGTTCCTGCAGCATTTGGATTGTCTTTAGTGTTGTCTGACTTGGTGTCGTTGTATGCAGCAGTAGCATTTTGTTTACCAGCTGCATAAGCAGCTTTTTGAGCTTGAGTCCAATCTTTTTGACTGATTGGCGTAGTGTTGTTGAATGCTTCTGAAGCACCAACCGTTGCCTTTGCTTTAGCATCAGCATAAGCATTATTAAAGACATCTTGATATGCTTCTGGTTGGTTCGCCAAGTCGCTTGGCTTAGCACCATCATTTTGACCGATTGAGTATGCAGAAAAAGCTGCTTGATAACCAGCTTTTTCTGCTGCGCTTGCATCATCAGCAGGGGTTTGACCATTTACAAATTCATCATGACCCTTAACTGAATTTGTGTATGCATCAACTCCGGCCATAAATGATGGGTTCTTCTTATCGTCTTCGGTAATCTTACCGTCTCTAGCAGCTTCATAACCTGACTTAGCGTAATCGTAAGCAGCTTGTTGAACTTGGCTTAATGCATCATCACCAGTAGGTCTAGCTTGACCATTAGCAAATGCAGTAGCCCCAGCTGTAGTGGCTTGTGCGGCTTCTTGTTGCGCTTTTTGGTATGCCAATTGATATGAAACAACTGGTTTTTGTGAAATATCAGTTTGTTTCAAGTTCTTAGCGTCATCAAATGCTTGAAGTGCTGCTTCATTGGCTTGTTGTTGCATAGCATTTCCAGAAGTATCCTTCTTGTTAGATAATGCATCTTGATAACCCGCCAATGCACTTTGACCAGCTGTTTGTCCATCTTTAGTTGCACTATGTTCATTAGGCATTGTAGTGCCATTAAAGCCAGCTGCAAATCCAGCTTGAGCATCAGTGTATCCTTGCTTACCTAAATCAGTGCTTGGCTCTGCTTGGTTGTTCAAGTATGAACTAGAACCAGTCGCGTATTGTTGATGCATTTCATTAACAGCAACTTGATATGCAGCAGCCTTAATTGAGTTATTTTGAATAGTTGCGTCATCTGATGTAGTTGAATGATCTGGGTTGTTTTGTAAGTCTTGTTTAGCTTGACCGGCTGCACTGTTAGCAGTTTGAACAATTGGATCACTACTTGATGAGATGTTATTTGTCGCAACCCCATGAACTGAATCAATAACTTTTTGTGCCATTTCAGCACCTTGTTGGGTAGTTGCGTTGGCGTTATTAGTAGTAGTGCCATTAATCTTGTCATTAAAGCCACGTTGAACATCAGCATAACCTTGTTCAATTTGAGTCTTAGCTTGACTTGATTTAACACCTGAAGTATCAGCTGCATTGTTACCATTTACAAATTGGTTAGTACCAGTTTGATAGTTTTGTTTCAAGTCGTTAACTGCCTTGTTGTAAGCAGTTTGGTATACCTGTGAACTATCACTAGCACCGGCTGGCAAATCTGGGTTGGCACTGATTGCTTTAGAAGCATCATCATAAGCCTTTTGCGCCTTATTATAGGAAACTTTATCAACTACATTTTCAGTAGTTGTGCCATTTTCAATGTCGTTAATTCCGGCTTGACCAGACTTGTTAGCATTGAAACCAGTCTTGTATGCAGCAGTTGCATTACCAGGAATATTTGCATCCTTATTATTGGCCTCAGTATAACCATTAGATGCATCAGTGTAACCTTTTTGTTCTGCAAGGCTTTCAGCTGAACTACCAGTTGGTTTTGCACTACCAGCAATGTATGAACTAGCTCCAGTATTTGCAGCAGTTTCACCCTTTTGCTTAGCATCTTGGTATGCATCGTTATATGCCTTCGCTTGACTTGGATCATTATTAGTAGTTGCGTTAGCGTTATTACCATCACTACCATCTAAATAACCATTAACAGTAGCTTTGTATGCAGCATCTTGAGCAGCTGAACCAGAATTGTATGAATCCTTCTTACTTGGATCAGATAATGCATCGGCAGAACCCTTGGCAACATCTTGGGCTGTCTTCACACCAGCTTGATATGCGGTATCAGTATTACCCTTATCAACATTATTACTATTTTGGTCGCTGTAACCTTTTGCTGCTTGGTTGTATCCATTAACGTGAGCAACGCTTAGCGCATCCTTAGCTTTTGAATCAGCAGAATCGGTATTACCGGCATTAAATTCTTTAGAACCATCGTTAGCCGCTTGTTCAGCTTGTTTCTTAGCAGCGTTGTATGCGTTAATGAATGTTTGAGTCTTGTTAGTTAGGTCAGTGGTTGCACCAGACTTACCGTCAGCAAAACCAGCCTTAGCACCATCGAATGCTTCACCGGAATTAGTACCAACACCATATGGGTTGGCAACTGTAACATCTTGTTTGGTCTTATCGAAACCAGTTTCAGCGTTTGCCTTACCTGTGTTGTAAGCATCCTTTTGTGCTTGAGTCCAAGCACTTTGATCTACCTTAGAAGATGAGTTACCAAATGCTTCGCTAGCACCTGCTTGTGCCTTTTGCTTAGCATCTGTATATGAATCTGAATATTCATCTTGGTAAATACCAGGTTGTTGATTCAAATCACTTCTTTGTGGTTGATCACTTGCACCAGCTGTATAAGCGTCTTTAGTAGCGTTATAAGCTAGCTTTTCAGCTGTGGTTGCATCACCTGGTAATGCTTTTCCTTCATTAAATAAAGTACGACCACTTTGAGCATCTTGATATGCCTTTACCCCAGCCATGAAAGATGGGTTATCTTTTTGTGATTGAGTCAAAGTTGCGCCAGTCTTGGCTACATCGTATCCAGTACGTGCATCATCGTAAGCCTTAGCTTGTGCATCTGTAATTGCATCAGTAACAGTTGGGCGAACTTCGCCACTTGCGAATGCAGTAGCACCATCTGTAATTGCTTTTTGAGCAATTTCTTTGGCCTTGTTGTAGGCAGCTTGGAATGCTACTGGTTCCTTAGCAAGGTCGCTAGAACTCATTGAAGACCCATTCTTAGCATCAGCAAATGCTTGTTTTGCACCGTTGTTACCGTCTTTTTCGACTTGTGGTGCATTCGCATTTTCATCCTTTAGAGATAATGCATTGTTGTAACCAGCAAGTGCTTGTTCACCAGCGGATAGTCCGCTTTGGGCTGCACTATGTTGGTTAGCAATTGATGTTTGACCACTGAAACCAGCAGTAAATCCATCGTTCGCTTCTTGGTAACCCTTCTTACCTAGGTCATCACTAGGTTTTGCAGAATTACTCAAGTAAGCGTTGGTTCCTGCATCGTAATTAGCTTTGTATTGTTCTTGTGCTTGCTTGTATGCAGCAGCCTTAACTGGATTGTTTGCAATGGTTGGATCAGTTGATACATCTGCATGATCTGGGTTACTTAATAGATCATCGTGTGCAGATTGAGTTGCGGTATTAGCAGCTTGTGCAATTGGATCACTGCTGTTCTTGTATGAACCATCCACTGATGCCTTCACTGTATCAGTTACTGTCTTAGCAGCATCCATCCCTGCTTGTTCAGCAGCATTTGGATTAGTGATAGTTTGTCCATTAATCGCAGCATTGAAACCATTTTGTGCGTCTGAGTAACCTTGGCTAATTCTACCCTTACCTTGGTCAGACGATGCACCAGAAGTATTGGCACTGAATTGTGCATCTAAGAATTGTTGCTTACCTGCATCGTAGTTGTTCTTCAAGTCAGCTTGAGCCTTATTGTAGATTTCTTGATATGCAGGTGAAGTATTGGTGGTTGGTGCTGGGTTGTCAGGGTTAGCAGCAATTGAATCACTAGCATCCTTGTAAGCTTTTTGAGCTTGTTGATATGCTGAATCATCAGCATGACTAGTTGGGGTTGTCGCACCCTTTTCAATATCTGATAAACCTGTACGAGCAGATTCAGCAGCATTGTATCCAGCCATGAATGATGGATTGTTCTTTTCCGATTCAGTTGGTGCTTGGTTCTTAACAGCGGCATCATGACCACTTTGAGCATCCTTGTAACCTTGACTTTGAGCTTGACCAGCCAAACTCTTATCGGAAGTATCCGCTTGACCTGCATTAAATGCATTAGCACCATCATCAGCCTTTTGCACACCTAGTGCATGAGCTTGGGTGTATGCATCAGTGTACGCCTTAGCTTGTGCTGAATCACCTTCAGGCACAGTTTGACCATTAGTGTTGTTATTAGCACCAGCTGTAATACCTGCTAAAGCAGCATCGTAAGCGGCTTTTTGAGATGCATTATCTGGAGTGAATGACTTGTCATCACTACCAGTTGCTTTTTGAGCTGCTGAAAAACCAGTGTTTTCATCACTGCGTAGTTGTTGACCTGCCATGTATGCTGGGTCGTTGGTATTGATACCAGGACCTGTTTTGCCGTTGTATCCTGCTTCGGCTTGGGTGTAACCATGATTTTGAGCTACCCCATCAGCCGTTTTATCATCTGGATGAATTACGTTAGTGTTATTGGCAGTGAAGGCATTAATACCATCGTTTAACTTAGCTTGGGCTTCTTGTTGCGCCTTATCGTATGCTGCTTGGTAAACCGGATTGCTGTCGTTATTTCTGCTTTGACCTGATTGACCGTTAAGAATGTCATTGACAGCAGATTGGGCACCATTAAATGTTTCAGATTTATCTGAACCTGAAGCATATGGATTTTTAGCAGTTGAGTCACTTTGAGCAGTATTGTATGCAGTATTGGCATTTTCTTTACCTGCATTGAAGGCATCAACTTGCTTTTGAGTCCAAGTGCTTTGATCAACAGTTTTACCATTTAATGCACTAGCTGCACCTTGCGAAGCTTTATCTTGAGCATCAGCATAAGCTGCGTTGTAAGCATCTTTATATGCTTGAGTCTTACCATCAAGATTTTCTTTTTGACCATCGTCTTTACCAGTAACATAAGCTGAATTAGTAGCATCATAACCATCTTTTTGTGATTGAGTCCAAGAGTTATAAGTTGATTGTGAAACTGGTGTGTTACTTCCGGCACTTGCTAATCCATTTTGTCCTTGAGTAGCATTGGTAAATCCTTGCATGAATGATGGATCATTCTTTTGCGCAGGGGTTAAGCTGCTTTCGCTTTGATTATTCTTAATGACAGCATCGTGTCCATTTTGCGCACTCAAATAACCAGCGCTTTGGACCTTTGATAAAGTATCTGTAGCATTGGTATTAGGTTGTCCGTTAACGTATGCAGTTGCACCATTAGCATAACTTTGAATTGCTTCAGCAGCAGCTTTATTATATGCGTATTGGTAAGCGTTGCTAACGTTATTGTATGTTGAAAGAATGTTTCCCTTACCTTGAGAAATATCTGCGTATGCTTGAGTAGCTCCGTTATTACCATCAACTTTATTTCCATCAACATTATTATATGTTGAAGATGAAATACCTGCTTTGGCATCTTGATAACCTGCTAATGCATTTTGTCCCGCAGTTTGACCAACTTTAGTTTGACTATGTTGATTTTTAAGATTACTACCGTTAAATCCAGCAATAAAACCATTCTTAGCATCTTGATAACCCATATCATATTCCTGGGTTGGATTAGATGGTTCCGCTTGACTGCTTAGGTATTGTTGCGCACCTGAACTATAATTAGCTTGCATAGCATCAACTGCATAAGTATATGCAATTGGGTATACCGGGTTATTGTTATTAGCATTATTTGTAGATGCTTGATCAGATACATCTGGATTATTATCTACAGCGTTCTTAGCATCCGTTGCAGCTGTTCCAGCTGTTGTATAAATAAGATCCGTGGATTCTGTATTGTAATTACCAGTATTGGCAACATCTTTAACCGCTTGTAAAATTTGTTGACCTTCAGATTGACCGTATTTAGCACCGCTAGATTTTAGTGTTAATGTTTGAGATAAATATCCAAATCTATATCCTTTTTGTGCTTCGCTTAATCCTTGTGCAATCATAAGAGTTGAATATTGATTGGTTCCTACAGGAGAAGCAACTCCATTAACAATATTATTAGCTAATGCTAGGTATCCGTTTCGGTAATCATTCTTTAATTCACCTACAGCAACATTATATGCATCTTGATATGCTGGAGATTTGCCAGCCATATTTGGCAATGTTGTTGCATCTGGGTTCTGACTTAGTTGGGTATACGCATCCCTATAGGCATTAATTGCATCATTATATGAAATTCT
Source organism: Apilactobacillus pseudapinorum (assembly GCF_040369555.1). NCBI lineage: Bacteria > Bacillati > Bacillota > Bacilli > Lactobacillales > Lactobacillaceae > Apilactobacillus > Apilactobacillus pseudapinorum. Next base: position 156,115 of record NZ_BAABVU010000026.1, on the reverse strand, counting down.
ATCTGTTGCAGAGCTTTGATTAGAAATACTTCCGTACAAAGCATCGGTATTACCAAGTAATTCAGATTGATATGCATTGTATCCTGTCATATAAGCAGAATCAGTAGACTTAGCACTTCCAACATTCTTGGAATCACTAAAACCAGTTTGAGCACGACCATATCCATAGTTAAACGCTTGTGAATCAGCATCCATACCGGTAGCTTGGTTTTGCCCTCTAACATATGCCAAAGCACCATTAGCACCGTCTTGAATAGCAATATCTCTAGATTGATTATATGCATCAACATAGGCTTTTGATTGGTTAGCATCACGACTTAGCGGTGTTGCGGATGCATTAGGAGTGTTCTTTAATACATCGTTAAAGGCTCCGGCAGTACCATCGTAAGCTGCTACTCTAACAGCTGATCCTGTGTAGTTAGCCCCTTGAGTTGGGTTAGCTTTGGCATCGGCAATTCCTGCTTGAATGTCATTATACATAGTATTACCAGCAATGTATGACGCACTCTTGTTAGTAGTATCAAATGTATTTGTGGTTGATGCATTGTAACCCTTTTGTGCTTGGTTAAAACCATTACTCATCGCTTTAGTATCAACAGTAGCATTTGATGAAGTTGTGTCATAATTGTTACTTCCGCTAGCTTGGAACGTTTGAACCCCTGTATTTTCAGAAGCACGGGCTTTGGCCTCAGCAGAAGACCTTGCTGATTGGTAAGCATTTGATTGGGTATTAATTCCACTTACCCCGTATGAAGGTAATTGAGAATTTAGAATATTTGGATTAGCAACAAATGCATACGCATCCTTTACCCCATAGTAAGCATTCTTAGAATCACCAGATAGTCCACTATCAGTACTGTTTAATGGTTGAGCTTGTTGAACCCCATTTGATGCTTGAATCCCTTGTGTATTACCAGTGTAATATGGTTGGGGCTTGTTTTGCGCAGTGACACCACTAGTACCATCTTGGTAACCATTTTCAGCAATTGTTACCCCAGACGCGTAGTTGCTATCTTTTTGTTGTTCAGCTTGGCTCACAGTACCGTTAGTGTAGTCATTGGCACCGGCTTGAAGACGACCAGCTGTATTACCTTGCTTGTAAGCATTTTGGTAAATAGGGTTGTTTGCTTGAGCAGTACTGTTGTTGGTAGATGTTCCTTCGGTAGATGCAGAACCATCCTTGTATCCATCAACAGATCCTTGGTAACCATCTTGGTATGCGAATGGGTTAACAGTACTTGGAACGTTGGTTGGAATGTCGTTAGTTGAAGAATTACTCTTAACAGCTGCCAAACCATCATTAGCACCTAAAGCTTGTGAGTATACTAATCCATAAACAGTGGTTGTATTACTGTTATTACGTTGTTTCTTTTGTGCGTCAAGCAACGCATTCATAGTGTCTGCGTAACCCGGTTCAGTGTTGGCGTTAGGATTGTTACTACCATTATTAAAGTTATTAATGGCATCAGTATATCCCTTCGCGGTAGCTTTACCATTTGCAAAACCTGCTGCAGCATTAGTATTAGCTGGAGCAGATGAGTTTGGATTACTCAAACCTTGCTTAAATCCAGTGGTTAATGATTGATATGCTTGGGTATAACTAGCTTGAATGGCTGCTGTAGTTTCTTGACCTGGATTTGGTTGAACCCCATTATCGAAATCTCTGACAGCATCAGCAGAAGCCTTGTTAGCATCTGCGACTGCACGGTTGTATCCATCAATATAAAGGGTCCCATTAGGACTACTTGTAATTGGTTGGATTGTTCCATTAGCTGCGGCATTGTTCAATGCATCAACGACACCATGGTATGTTTGCGAAGTTGAATCAGATACTTTTGGATTACTTTTTGCTTCCGCAGCGTTGTAATCGCTCATGAAAGTACGACCAATTACTTGTCCATTTTGGTAGTTCGCATTTGTGCTTGGAGTTGAACCAGTAGTCATACCAAGAACTGAATGATAACCATCTAATAATTGATTATATGCAGCAGTATAAGCAGAGTTCTTAGCCCCATCAGCGTTTAAAGTTGCATCTGTGGCTGTTTGGTTCAAGCTCAATTGGTTCTTAGCATCACTTGCTAAATTAGCTCCATCTGAATAAGCCTTGTTATATGCATCAACGAAGACTTTGTCATAAGTGGAATTAATGGAACTTGATCCTGTAATTGAACCAGTTGCTCGATCATTGTATCCAGCAATTGTACCGTTGTATGCATCCAATTGATCAGGATCACTTGGTGCATTATTCTTAACAGAATTAATAGCTGTACTAATTCCAGTATTTAGTTGTTGTTTTTGAAGTTGTCCATCAGTGTAACCTTGAGACTTAGTGTTAACAGCGCTTCCAGTTGTCCCATTGTACCCATTAGTTAAGTCATTGAAACCAGCTTGTACAATTCCAAAGTAATTTTGATTTGCTGGATTGCTTGTAGTTGGTGCCACAGTTGTCTTCTTTGCAACATTTTCACCAGCTTGATAATCAGCTTGAGCTCTAGCATTAAACCAGTTTTGTAAGTCGATGTACATGTTACCGCTAGTACTTGATTTATTAGTGTAGCTAGTGCCTTGAAGTGATGAAAGTTGTGTATTAAAGATATCAGCAGCAACGTTGTAAGCAACTGATTTAGTAGTGTCATTTGCAGCAAGCGCTGTTTGACCGTTAGCTAATGCATTATTAGAGTCACTAAATCCGCTAGTAGCATCATTTTGGCCATTACCATTATTGAATGATGTGTAACCTTGTTTATAAGCGGCTTGCAAAGCATCAGTAAATTGTTGCAATATTGCACTACTATTAACATAAGTTGGATCATTTTTGTTAGCTGATGGCATAAATGTTGGAAGGTTTTGTTGCTTACCATCACGAGCATCTAATAGACCTTGTCTAGCTGCGTTATAACCTTGATTATAGTATGTGATGTAGTATTTTTCATGCCCACTAACAGAAATAGGTAAGTTATTAGTGTAATCTTGCGCCCCTTGGGCGAATGCTTGGGCGTCACCATTCTTAGTTGCATCACTACGTTGATCTGCTACCCCACTATTAAAACCAGTTACATAAGTCTTATCAGTATTATTAGTGGTAATGTTTTGGTTTCCAGGTTGGTTAGAAGCAGTGGTGTAACCATCAGTATGACCTTGAGCGGCAGTGTTTACCCCTGTCGCATAGTTAGTATCACTGTTGGCAACAGTTTGACTAACAGTGTTGTTAACGTAGTCATTAGCCCCCGCTTGTTCTCTACCTTGAGCGTTACCATTTTGGTATGAAGTAGCATAGTTAGCTGTTGATCCAGTTGAATTATTATTAGCACTAGATCCGGTAGTAGATGATACCCCATCCTTATAACCATCAACAGCTCCCTTATATCCAGTTTGATATGAAGCTGCTAAGTTACCTTTATCATTGTAATTAGATGGGATAGAACTAGTATTACTATCAACACTTTGTGGATTACTGCTACTTTTAACAGTGTTCAACCCATCAGTTTGTCCTTGATTAAATGCTGATTGAGCATCTGTATAACCATTGTTGAATGCTTGTTGTCCAACTGTTGAATTACTGTATGGATTATTATTCGCAGTGTTTGATTGTTTGTTATTAAATGCTGACGTTCCTGATTGATAGGCTAATGGTTGGACGTATAAAATATATCCAGCTTCTTCAAGCAAGTCTAATTTTGATTCTGTTTGACCCGTTAGATTAATGTCAGTTTGTCCTTGATTAGCCTTGTAGTATCCATACTTGATACTCTTGTAGACAGTCTTGTCCCCTACATATGAATCATCTGATAAAGCGTCATGACTAGTGGTCCCTGCTTCTGATGATGCGTTAGCAGCAGCATGGATTAATGCTGCTTGAACAGCGTCAAATGCTGATTGAGCAGCGGCCAAGTTATAAATTCCAGCAGAAGGGTTGGCAACTGTTGGTTTTTGTTTAGCAAGCGCTCCATTGATTAATGATTGTCCATATTGGAAACCAGCTTGTTCAGCCTTACTTGCGTTTGGATTTGGATTAGCAGCGGTTGGGTTTGATACGTTTTTAACCGCATTGAAATAACCCGCTTCCGCATCTAAATAAGCATTCTTTTGCGTTGGATTTGATAAAACAGTTCCGTATCCACCAGATGTACTGTTAATAATCGCGTTTCTTTCATCTTGAACAAATGACAATGCCCCTTGGGCATCAGATAGACCAGTTGTTGTAGCTGTGGCTGGAATTCCAAGGTAAGTTGAGGCAAGTCCATATTGAGATTGTAGTGTTGATAATGGAAGTGATGCTTTACTTGGATCTAGTCCAACTAGATATGCTTGGTTATATTGGTTTACCCCATCTTGATAACCAGCAATATTTTGTAGTTGTGGACTAGTAATACCGAAATGGGCATCACTAACACCAGCGTCGTATGCAGCCTTTTGATAACCTTGAATATATGCAACTGGGTTAACAGAGGCACTAAAACCAGGACTCTTCTTTAAATCATCTAATGATAATGGTGCATTTTTATTGAATGCTGCATAACCACTTTGGGCATCATTATAAGCACCAGTATAGTCAGTACTAGTTCTCGTGCTAAAACTTTCAGCATTCTTAGCACTTGAATTACCGTTTGAAGCATCTATTAATCCATCGATAACCCCATTTTGTTGTACGACTGTACTACCGGCTGTGATTCCCATATCACCATTTTCGGTTACTTTTCCGTTGGCACCAGTGTTATATCCTTCAATAGTAGTAGTGTAGTTGTTGGTTCCCGCAGTAGGGCTAGTGTTAACAATATTATTAACACTAGTTAGACCGTATTTTAGACGCATTCCGATAAATTGTGGGTTAATGTTTCCAGTTGCACTCTTTTGTAGCACAAAAGTAACTGGAATAATTTCGCCAGCGTAGTTAGTTGGAACATTAATTGCCCCAGTATATAAGTTCGGATCGGCATTTGAATATAAATCTTGTGTAGATGAATTTGGATAAGTTGTTAAATTGTTAAAATTCCCCTGTGGATCAGTACTACCATATCCAACTTGGTAATAAAGTTTTTGCCCTAAAATTGAGTTGTAATTGGTCAATTTAGCGTATGAAGTAATAACAGTGTTTCCGTTATTATCAACAGAAACTCCACTAGTTCCTACAAATTGAACGGCAGGGATACTTTGAATTTCTAGTTGGGTAGTGTTAACTGTTCCACTGACCAGGTTACCTGAACCATCGACACCAGTATAGTTAACACTACCTGAAGGTAGGTTGAAGTAATAAAGTGGTGTGATACGGTTGGATGAATCTAATATTCCAACATTGTAAGCATTAATTCCTTTTTGGTTACCACCAGTTTGGAAAGTGTTGTTAGTAGTATTGTTATTGTAGAAGATAACGTGATCACTACCAACACCATTAATAGTTAAGTTCCCGTAGTATGGTGTTACGTACCCACCATTTTGGTCAGTAAGTCCAACAATCAAGTTACCACCATTTCCAACGTAGAAATTCCCATTGTTATTTTCGTTGGCAATTAATCCGTATAAAGTGGCTTGACGACCACCAGAAGTGTAATAAGTTCCGGTAGTTTGTGGTAAACCAGCTTCTAGGACCTTAACCAAACCACCATTAATGACTTTAATTGTGGATGCACCTTGCATATCAATTGCTTGGTTATAGTACCCAGCAGTACCGTTATATGCTTGGAAGTTGATGGTACCACCATCGACAGTGATGTTACCCCCACTCATGTAGATACCACCTGATAAACGGTTAGCAGTTTGTGAAGCTAACGGAATAATGTTCAAGACCGCATCTTTAGCAACGTTCAAGTTGGCTGATGAACTACGGAAGTAAATTGCCATATTAGAACTATTAATTCCATTTTCCCCTTGTCCACCAGTATCACGACTGGCAAGGGTCATCTTGGAATTTTGACCAAGTGTCATATTTCCATACAATTCGATTACATTTCCACCATATACTGGTGATGTATTACCGAAGTAATGTGAATTGTTTTCTAGAACGAAGTTTTGCACTTCCAGATTTTGTTGGTTCCCACCACCGACGGTTAGAACGTTTTGCGTAAATGGTGAGTTGTAGTATGCAGACTTAGCCAAATTATTGTAGTTAACCGGGTTTAAAACGTTAACATTTCCAGAGAAGTATACGTTTTGTGAAGTTGCACTAAGCAATTGGCCCCCGATGTAGTTAATATTGGAATAATGAATATTATCATTAGCTCCAACACGGAATGGACCATAGTAGTTAGCAGCATAAAGGGCTTGGAAGTTTTGTAGATATAAATCGGTAAAGTTACTATTTGTAAATGTGTAATCCATATCATGGAAGTCCATCATATGATTTTGTCCATCAATCGTAATGGATGAACCTGTCGCATTAATATTTGCGTATTCACCACCAGTACCAGTAAGTGCTGTTAAATCAATATCACCAACAATTTTAATCTTGATAATATTGTTAGCAACGTTTCCACCACCAGCATTCATCGCACCAGTTTGACCAGTTAAGACGTTGAAGAATTGTCCACCATTAGAGACAAAGACCACACCAGATCCCTTGGCAGTTTCTTGGCTAACAACATCGTTATAACCCATGTTGTAGTATTGGTTAGATGTATTCACTGGGTTAAAGGCAGTATTAACTTTAAAGTTATTGGAACTGTCGAATGAGTTAGCAATTGAATCTTTAGCACCCATATAAGCTTGATCGTATGCGTTATTTGAGTTTCTAATTCCAGAAAATGATTTTACATAGAAGTCTTGATTCCCTGAACTTGCTTGTCCAGGAGCAATACCAACCCATTTACCAGATTCAGCATCACTATAACCTTGCATTGCCAATGTCATGTTAACGGCAGTATCAAAAGCCTTCGCCAATCCGGTGTAGTTAGCGTATTGTTGGCGTGCTTGTTGAATCACAGCATCAGTAACTTGCGGTATGATTGTTGGCTTAATGCTACTAGATGATTGCACACTGACGTTATTAACATTTGAGAATTTTGATAATAATTGTTGTTCGTAGTTTTGAGTAGATGTATATGCAGCGTAAGGAGTATCTGCACCACCACGGTATGGTGAGTCTGGACTGTTGTAGTTTTGTGGTGTTCCATCAGTCAAAGCAACTTGTGGATTAGTAGTAGATGCACCAGTAAATCCACTTCCATTACTTGCAGAAGCACCAGAACTACCCCCATTACTATTAGATGAAGCTACGTTATTGGCTGCAGGGGTATTATTAGCTAAACTGGCTCCACTAGAACTTAAACTAGCTGTTTTGACGTTTCCAGCATCATCTTTTCGGTTAGGAGTGTTTCCATAGTAGGTATAATCTTGAGTTCCCGCACCAATACCTTGTGTTTTTTGATTATAGTCATTAATTACAGCAGTTGCGGCATTATAACCGGCGTTGTAGTAGTTAATTGCTTGACCGGTTAAAGTCGAAGCGTTATTTGATTTACCATTGTAAGCATCTTGGTAACCTTGTTGAATTTGTTGAGCGTAAGTTACAGAATCGTCATTGTTATTGTAACTAGGAGCTTGGCCATTTGAGCTCGAAGAAACTGCAACAACTGGTTTAGAAGCCGTAGTTCCACTACTTTGGGCAGCGGTACCAGACTGAGCGGTTGTACTACTTGAAGAAGCTGCGTTTTGGGTAGTGGTTCCTTGAGAACTAGTCCCAGTTGAATCTGCCTTCGTCAAAGAAACGTTAGCACCACTGCTACCGTTACTTTGATTTGTATTATTATTATTTGATTGTGTTCCATTACTAGATGATGATCCGTTAGAGTCGGCGTGTGCATCATGCCCACCAAAACTGTAAACAGTTGTTCCTAGAGCAGCTAAAGTCGCAACGGATACAACTACCCATTGTTTCTTTACCTTTTTCATTACTTTTTTATCTTTTACTTTATTAAATTGATTCTTGTTGTATTGCATAATAATGGCCCTTTCTAAATTCAATCGGTTATTAAAAAGTTAATTGTTTAGTTACTATATTAATGTTTATTATTCCTTGCACATTAAAAAAGTGCGTATTAAAGCTAATTTTATATAATATTAATGCTATCATTTTCTTAATAAAATTTGAAATGTTTTGAGCTTTTTCTAAATAAAATCACATTAGTTATTAAAAATCGCAAATCATAATCATGCTATATTCTTTCTATTTTTTATTGAAAATATAATAACATATAAATTACCTTTTCCATTAGATATAAATTCTTTTAACTTACTTTTAATATTCGTAATAAATAATCCACATAATTCTACTTCTGACTTTCTTTATTAGTATTTTTCTTTTACAATGTAATAAACACATTTCGCATTCCAAAGGAGGGAACCAATATGACTAACCAACGCTTACTAAATATCGAAAAAGGTTATAACTTCCGTGAATTAGGTGGTTATCAAACCGCTGATGGTAGACACGTTAAATGGAACAAAGTCTTACGTTCCGGTGAATTAGCTGAGCTATCTGAATCAGATTTAAACTTCTTAGCAACTTACGGTGTCAAATACGACGTCGACTTACGTTCAGATGCTGAACGTGAGAAAGCTTCTGACAAGCTTCCTAACAACGCTGAGCTGATCAAGAACCCCGTTTTCAACAGTGGTCACGACAAGACTGAACGTCAATACGCTGAACAATACATGTTTGACGCCACTCGTGGTAAGGCCAACATGATTCGTTCTTACCAATCAATGGTCACTAGTCCGGAAGCTCAAGCTGCTTTCAAAAATCTTTTTAAAGTTTTACTTCAAAATGATGGCGATGGCGTTGTATTATTCCACTGTGCTCAAGGAAAAGACCGTACTGGTCTATCCGCTGCCTTTTTCTTATTCGCATTAGGTGTCGATATCGATACCATCAAACAAGATTACTTAATTTCTAAAGAACAAATGGTGCCATACATTCGCTTAAAGGTTGATCAATACAGTAAATACGGTATGACTGAACCATTGGAACAAAATCTTCATGATTTATACACTGTCGACGAATCATATTTCGACGCCGCAATGGAAACCATTAACGAACAATATGGCAACATCAATAACTTTTTACATGAATTCATTGGTTTAACCGATGCAGATATTGATAAATTAAAATCCATCTATCTAACCGATTAAACCATATTGGAGGGATTTTTATGGGATTTAAAAAAACTGCTGTAGCATTAGGAATCATGTCGACTGCAGTCAGTACGACGGCCTTCCTATTCAGTAACTACTTATTTAAGTTAGGAATGAGTCGCAAAGATGACGAACCAGCACCACAAGCAAGCCAAATGCGTTTTGCTTACGCTTACTACCGTTATGTCGATTGGTTCCATGCCATCCCTAAAGAAGAATGGATCTTAAACGAAGTCGACACTGGTGAAAAAATGGTCGCATCTTACGTCCCAGCGGAAACACCAACTAAGAAAACCATTATTATGGCTCACGGAGTGGGGTGTAACCGTGAAACAATGGCGAACTTCATTAAGATGTACCACGAACTCGGTTTTAACGTATTAGCACCTGATGACCGCGCCCATGGTGATAGTGACGGTAAATATGTTAGTTACGGTTGGAAAGATCGTATCGACTACCTTCGTTGGATTCAATTAGTTCTCGAAAAAGTCGGTTCCGATGCCAAAATCTTAATGTTTGGTATTAGTATGGGAGCTGGAATTGTCACCATGTTAAGTGGCGAAAAGTTGCCTAAACAAGTTAAGGCCATCATCGCTGATTGTGGTTACACCAATGTTGGTGATGAATTTAACTACCTATTAAAGGATATGTTCCACTTACCACCTTACCCAATCGAACCACTAGTCAGTGCTATCAACTGGTACAAAGTTGGTTACCGTCTTCACAACGCTTCTTGTACTGAAGCATTGAAGAAAAACAAACTCCCAACATTGTTCATCCATGGGGATAGCGACATCTACGTACCAACTTACATGTCTTATGAAAACTATGCCGCATCAAAAGGACCAAAACAATTATGGATTGTTCCTGGTGCAGGACATGAAGAAAGCTTCTGGACTAACCCAGTCGCATACAAAAAACACGTTAAAGATTTTCTTCATACTCACTTTGATTAAAAACAAAAAAGAGTTTCCAATTTTCATTGGAAACTCTTTTTATTTATGACGTAATTGTTTTAATAATTGGCGTCTTAATTTTAATAATTTAGCTCGCATACGATGGCTTAAATGTTTGTGTTTTAATTGACGGTTAACCTTTTTCAAGTGTTGCTTAACCGTAAGAAGACTATGCTTAGGATGTGTTTTATTAACCACATCCCCTGTTGTATTTTGTCTAATTACATCCATCAATTGATCTAGTGCTTCTCGTTCTGCTGGTGTAATCAAGCCAGTTTGGTCGTAGACAATTGGACCGAAGCCATCGTTTTGAATCTTTTTGATTGTCGCACGCAAGGCATTCAATTGTTGATTTAAATCAATGACGGTAGCTTGGAGCGTGTTAATTTGCGCTTGTTGTTGTGCAATTTGCTTAGTTAATTGACTATTGTCAGGTTGCGGTACAACTGGTTGAGAATCATCTTTATCCGGCACGACTTTTTTGTCCGCATCTGATGGCTTATCTGCTGGAACGCTTGGTTGGTCGTGCTTTTCTTCCGCATCTTTATTAGCAATATCATTATTTGAATTATCAGCAGATGGTTGCTTGTTATCTGAATTTGACTTTGGCGCAGGTATAACCGGCTTAATTGCATCCAGCAATCCCGCTAATTGATATTGGTGACGTGAAGATAAGGTCGTCCCCGCAAAGCTATCATCATGATTTTGCAAAGCAGTTTTTGCTTCGCTTGTTAACATGGCATCACCCAATCGCACTAATCCATCGCCATGTTGACTGGCATCGACTTGCGCCAATTGTTGACTGAATTGCTTCAATAGCAGCTTTTTATTATGAATATAGTCTAAAACTGAACTGACGACATTTTCAACATCGCGATAACTAGCGAAGACATCGTCAGCATCTTTGGCTGCTTGTAAGTCGACTGGAATGGATTGAAGTAGATCATTTTCTTGCTTTAATAAACGTTGATAATCATCCACAGACAGGCCAAGTTGATTACAATAATTTTGCCAATCGCTAACGTTATCATTTCCTACGAAAGTGTCAGTACTTGGTAGTAATTTAACGAATCTTTCGCCTTCAGCAACTGTATTATTGGTTTGTGGTTGAACTAAGTTCTGCACCTCTTGTTCATAATCCGCAGCTAGTTTGGATAACAACTGCGGTAGTGCTTGCACCTGACTAGTTTCGTCAGCATGTACTGATGCCAAGCCACTATTTACCCCTATTGTAAGTAAAATAATTCCCAGCAATATTTGCGCTTTGAATTTCATTAATATCTCCCCTTTAAAACGTGATATTAATAATTACGCAAAACAGTGCTGGTTTTTTCTAAAATAAAAAAGCCGACCAGTCAGTCGACTTTTATTTAAAAGTAAGTGTCATCACAATTGAGGCGTTAATAAAAATGTAAATTAACACGTCGATTACTAAAAACTTCCAGTTAGCAACCACCGCTAGTTTAATTTCGCGCAACCATGCGGTTAAATAATTACCTTTACTAGATGCGCCGATGCCATCAATCACAGCTAAAGCGATTTTAGCGTAAATCAATGCCATCCCCGCAATCACGACTGTCGCAATCAACAAGACTAATCCACCTAACACATCACCGATTGGAAATGTGAAATATGCTAGTGTAAGTTGTTGTGCTGCCAACATAATTGTAATAATCGAGGGCACCACAATAATGCGACGTGATGGAATTAACGCACATAAAAGGTAGAATGCGAACACAACGGCCGCATAACCGATCGCACTAATTACGTGCGGGATATCAATTAGATGAAACATCACACGAATGGATTTCCAATGTGCGAAATGAGCTTTACTCATTGTGTAATAGACTGAAAATAAGAAAAATGGAACTGCAAACATCCAGCCTTGCTTAGTCATAAACGTAAAATTTTTCTTCATATATACCACCTTGTTAACATTCTAACTGATTTCTAATAAATATTAAAGATAAAAAAGGCCCGGTTTCCAATGAAACCAGGCTTTTTTAATTAGTTTAAACCACAACGTTTGAAAATTTCGTCGACGTGGCGGATGTGATAGTGATAATCAAAGGCATCATCGATGTCTGATTGAGTTAGTTTTTCAGTGATAGTGGTGTTACCTTCTACCAATGGTTTGAATTGTTTATTTTCATCCCATGCAATCGCAGTTAAAGGTTGAACTAGGTCATAAGCAGATTCTCTAGTCATCCCTGCTTCAACAAGTTTTAACATTACACGTTGTGAGTAAATTAAACCGTTAGTTAGGTTCAAGTTGCTTAGCATTCTTTCTTCAAAGACATCTAAGTCACGAACAATGTTGTTAAAACGGTGCAACATGTAATCAATTAAGATAGTTGAATCTGGTAGAATCACACGTTCAGCAGATGAATGAGAAATATCTCGTTCATGCCATAATGCCACGTTTTCCATTGCGGTAACAACGTGACCACGCATGACACGAGCTAACCCACAGATGTTTTCTGAACCGATTGGGTTACGTTTGTGTGGCATTGCTGATGATCCCTTTTGCCCCTTCGCAAAATGTTCTTCAACTTCATGAATTTCAGAACGTTGTAAACCACGAACTTCAGTCGCAAATTCTTCTAAACTAGTTGCGATTACGCCTAAACATGCGATGTAGTTGGCGTGTAAATCACGTGGTAGCACTTGGCTGGCCACTGATTGAGCACGAATGCCTAGTTTTTCGCAAACGTATTGTTCTACGAATGGGTCAACGTTGGCAAAAGTACCCACAGCACCGGAAATCTTACCAGCTTCAACATCTTTAGAAGCGATGTCAAAACGTTCTAGATTACGTTTCATTTCTTCGTACCAACGAAGTAACTTCAAACCAAATGTAGTTGGTTCAGCTTGAACACCATGGGTTCTTCCCATGATAACAGTGTCCTTATATTTAAGCGCCTTATTACCAATTGTTTCAATTAATTCTTCAATATCTCTTCTGATAATCGCGTTAGCTTGTTTTAAACGGTAACCTTGCGCAGTATCTACGATATCGGTACTGGTCATTCCAAAATGAATCCATTTACTCTCATCACCCAAGTATCTGGATACATCACGAGTAAATGCAACGACATCATGGTGAGTAGTCTTTTCAATTTCTTCAATTTCTTTTTCATCAAAGGTAGCGTTCTTTTGGATCTTAGCCAAATCCTCAGCCGGGATTTCTCCTAACTTAGCCCAAGCTTCATCAACAGCAACCTCCACAGCTAGCCATGAGGCGTATTGATTATATTTAGACCATACATTTCCCATCTCTGGTCTGGTATAACGATCAATCATCACAATCCATCCTTTCGGTATTTCATGATTCTATATTACCATATATAATTCGCATTTTCATCACTACAGAAAAAAATATTAATTTAATTGTTCGTTTTTGATTTGTTTTCCGAACAATATTTTCTCATTTGTTAAAATAGTTCTTGATTTTTATATTCACCATGGTAAAATCTTTCGTGGAGTGTTTTTTAAGCCACTCCTCAATACTAAAAGAAATATATGAGGTGAACTTGATGTCATCAATCGTTATTATAGGTAGCCAATGGGGCGACGAAGGGAAAGGAAAAATAACTGACTTTCTCAGTCAAGATGCTGATATGATCGTAAGATATTCTGGTGGAGACAACGCCGGCCATACCATCGTTATTGACAACAAGGAGTTTCACTGCCGTTTAATTCCTTCTGGTATTTTCTACTCAGACAAGTTAAGTATTATTGGTAACGGGGTGGTTGTTAACCCTGAAACCTTAATTTCTGAAATGGACTACTTAGAAGAAAATGGTTTTGATTACTCTGGTTTGCGCATTTCTAACCGCGCTCAAGTAATCATGCCATATCATATGTTATTTGACAAATTGCAAGAAGAACAAAAGGAACATAAAGTTGGTACCACCCACAAGGGAATCGGACCTGCTTATATGGATAAACTGGAAAGAATTGGGATTCGTGTCGCTGATTTAATCGACGAAAAGACCTTTGCTGAAAAGTTACATCAAGCCTTAAACATTAAAAACAACATTTTAGATAAGTTATACGACCAACCTGGTTTTGACTTTGACGAAATCTTTAACCAATATAATGAATACGCTAAAAAAATTGCACCATACGTAACTGATACTTCCCTACTTATTAATGAAGCATTAGATGCCAACAAGAAAGTATTATTCGAAGGTGCTCAAGGGGCAATGTTAGATATTGACCATGGAACTTATCCATACGTTACTTCATCTAACCCGACTGCCGGAAACGCAGCCACTGGTACTGGAATTGGCCCTAACCGTATCAATTCAGTAGTCGGTGTATGTAAAGCCTACACTTCTCGTGTTGGTGATGGTCCTTTCCCAACTGAATTATTCGACGAACGTGCTGACCGTATTCGTGAAATCGCTCATGAATATGGAGTCGTTACTAAACGTCCCCGTCGTATCGGTTGGCTAGATGCAGTGGTCCTAAAACACGCTGTAAGAACTTCCGGAATTACTGACTTATCACTAAACTGTCTAGATGTGCTATCTGGTTTTGATACTGTTCGTATCTGTGTTGGTTACAAACACGATGGCGAATTAATCAAGTACTACCCTGCTAACTTAGACTTCTTAGATGAATGTGAACCTGTCTTCGAAGACCTTCCTGGCTGGTCAGAAGATATCACTAGCTGCAACACTGTCGAAGAATTACCTGAAAATGCACAAAATTACCTAAAACGGGTTGCTGAACTAACTGGCGTAGAACTATGTACTTTCGCAGTAGGTCCAGATCGTGAAGCTACTAAGATTTTAAAAAATGTATGGGAAGACCATAAATAATGAAGTGAGGTCATAATAATGAAAACTTTCGATTATCATAATGTCCAATTATTGCCCGAAAAATGTATTATTAAGAGCCGTAGTGAAGCCGATACTTCCGTTCAATTCGGTCCTCGTAAATTCCAATTACCAATAGTTCCCGCTAACATGGAAACTATAATGGATGAAAATTTAGCCACCTGGATGGCTGAACACGACTACTTCTACGTAATGCACAGATTCCAACCAGAACAACGCCTAAACTTTGTTAAAAGTATGCATAAAAAAGGTTTATTCGCTTCAATTAGTGTTGGTATCAAAGATAGTGAATATGACTTCATTAACGAATTAAAGGAAGCTAACGAAGTTCCTGAATACACCACTATCGACGTTGCGCATGGTCATTCAGAATTCGTAATTCAAATGATCAAACACATCAAGAAAGTAATTCCAGAAACTTTCCTAATCGTTGGTAACTTAGGTACACCTGATGCGGTTCGTGAAATCGAAAATGCTGGTGCCGATGCCACTAAGATTGGAATCGGACCAGGTAAGGCATGTATCACTAAGTACAAGACTGGTTTCGGTACTGGTGGTTGGCAGCTTTCAGCCCTTAAATGGTGTTCAAAAGCTGCTACTAAACCAATGATTGCTGATGGTGGTATCCGTACTAACGGTGATTTAGCTAAATCAATTCGTTTTGGTGCTACTATGATGATGATTGGTTCAGTCTTTGCTGGTCACGTTGAATCACCAGGTGACATCGTTGAAAAGAATGGTAAGAAGTTCAAACAATACTGGGGTTCAGCTTCTGCTAAACAAAAAGGTGAACACCATAACGTTGAAGGTCGTCAATTATTAATCCCATTCAAGGGAAACATTGCTGACACCCTCCTAGAAATGAAAGAAGATTTACAATCATCAATTTCATACGCTGGTGGAAAAGACCTAATGTCACTTCGTAAGGTTAACTACGTCCTATTAGATAGCATTGATGAATCTTAATATATAAGAAAAAGCCTAACTCGATTGAGTTAGGCTTTTTTGTTTATCTCTTGTGGTGATCATGGCGATGAAATGCCACTAAACCTAATGATAAAACGATTAAAATTAAACCGAAGATTTCGGCTGCTTTAGTGGAACGTTGACCTGTTTGTGGTAATTCACTTTGGTGGTTGGCATTCACATTAGCGGATGGGTTAGTGGTTGGTTTAGTCGTATGACCTGTTTGGTGGTGCTTGTTAGTATTTGTAGTTGGCTTTCCAGTGTTATTGTCGTGGTCATCAATTACGCCATTAGATGCTGCGGAGCTATCAGCGGAACTTGAAGCACTAGATGCAGCGGTTGATGAAGAGCTGCTTTGAGATGAGCTAGCACTTGATTCCGCAGAACTACTTTGCGCACTACTTTGACTTGATGATTCCGAACTACTACTTGTTGCAATAGATGCTGCGCTGTTTTCTGATGAACTAGCACTTGATTCTGCTGGACTGCTTTGACCTGATGATTCTGCACTACTACTTGTTGCACTGGATGCAGCGCTGCTTTCTGATGAACTAGCACTGCTAGATGCATCTGAACTGCTGGATGAACTGTTAGAATCTGGTTCTGTTCCAGGTTTGTAGACCTTAACATCTGCATCTTGATCAGTTTGGTTGCCTAAAGTAATAGTTTGGGTACTGTTTTTATCCAATCCGTATCCATCAGGAATATTAACATTCACACTGCTACCAGGAACCCCCTGTAATAACAATGTTGAAAGCACTTGGTCTGGATGATCACGGTCGACAATTTTAATCACCGCCGCTACCCAATTGGATGACGCTGATTGAGTTGGGTCGTTTAGTACGGCTTGACCATCAACCAATTTGTAGTAATTCATATCACTCACTGAACTTTGGAATGCCATCTTGGACAAGTCCATATTAGGTCCAGTAACGATGCTAGATAATTGACGCTTTCCATCATCAATATCGGTTGGGTATCCATCATCTTTGCCATTAGGTTGTAAATCAAAACTTCTAGTGCTATCAGATTCCGAGTTAGAAAATCCAGCGATATTAATGTTTTTTAAGCTTGGAGTAGCAAAGAACATGTTTAGTAAGCTGGGATTATTAACGGTTTTAAAGTTAGAAATATCTAAGCTTGATAGTGAAACATCCCATGCGACAAAGTAATCAAAATTTGTCACATTTGAAACATTCAAACCATTTAAACCAATAATATTAGTTAAGTTGTAACTGTGGGCAAACATTTCTTGCATGTTAGTAACATTACTGGTGTCTAGTCCAGTTACGTTAATCGTTTTAACATTGTGATCTCCGGCAAACATTTCCAGAGAATAGTTTAGCTTAGGGGTCTTCCATGAACTGATATCGATTGATTCAATACTTTGGTCTTCCGCAAATAGACCATCAGAGTATTCCATATCAGATGCATCCACCTTATCTAAGCCAACAAATTCCTTTAAATTATGAAAGTCCCCTAACAATCTAGTGGATCTAGAAGGTAATTTAACGGAGTCATTAAACACAATTTTAGTAACTGCGTCTTTGTTCACATTGGCTGGGAAATCCATGGATAATATTCCATTCCCATTCAAAGTTAGAGTGCCATCTTTAGTGAAAGTGAAGTTAACAGTTCCCCATTGGCCAGTAGCTTGCACTTCTGAATCATCTGAAGAATTTGTTTTGGTCGTTTGTGTAGTATCACTAGCTGCAGCTGTAACAGATTGAGTGCCAATTAATGATAGACCTCCGGTTAGCGCAAAGGTCGCTACCGCCATTACAACCCAGTTTTTCTTTACTTTTCTTAATGTCTTTTTTTCATTTGTCCTTTTTAAATCTTGGTTCATGTTCATTCACCCCTTATATCTTGAATCAAAGTAAGCATATTCCTTTTTAGCCCACTATAATAGGGTTTTAATCAAAATTTACAAAAAGTAAAGAATTCTTAATTTTTGACATCAAAACGAAAAAAGACGACTTCTTGAGCCGTCTTTTTAATCTATTCAATTATTTTAATGTCGCTTGCTGGAACGTAACGATGACTTTTAATTTCATAGAAGGTTTGGTTATGCGTTTTGACCGTATTATAAACGTGTAAACGGGTGCGCTTAGGCAAGTAGATGCTGCCACGCTTATGTTTGGTGCTAGGCGTGAAGTAAGCGAATGTGTTGTTCTTGGCGACTTGGATAATGTAGACGCGGTTGTCCTTTTTATTAGGACGACGACGGGCAATTTTGGCGTGACGATTAGCGGAGACATTGGTGGCCATCTTGCTAACCACCCCAATTCCGGTCACGGAAATCAAACTAACTGCTGCAATCGCTGTGATAATCTTTTTGTTGGTCATTGACACGCCCTCCTTCATGGTTACTTTATTAACCTATAATTTATTCCTTTTATCTGAAAAAGGCAATATGTATTTTTTAAGTCAATCAGATCAAATATGTACGGATTGGGTTTGGGCTGTTCTAGAATCTAGTTTCTAACGTCGGGAATTTCATGGTTCTGGATTGAACAAATGGCGTGTAGGTGTGACCTTGACCATCGGTTAGACTATTGATTGCATTAATTGGTTTAGTTTCATTTTCATAACCGTAGACATATTGTGTCTTTAAATCATCGGTGTAACCAGCGGAGTTTTGGAAGTTGTCACCTTGCCAATCAATATTGAAACCGGAGAAGTCCCCGGAATTATTAAAGTCAAAATCATAATGGTGAAGTGTTGCTCGCCAACGTTCAATCCCAACTTTGACTGGATTTGATTTATAAGAACCCGGTTGGCTATAAACTTGATAGTTGGTTTAAGCTTGGTTTTTAATATAGTACATTCCGTATTGTGAAGGTCCATCGTCGTGCCAACCGTCGGAACTGGGTTGCGGTAAGTTATTAGCTTTGACTTTAATTTTGATGGTAAATGTTTGGCTATTTTTGTTCTTCATACCTTGGTAATTATATGAATCTGAGAGTGTATTTCCATTTTGAGAAATACTGATATTATCAGTAGAAACACTTTCGATAGTTAAACTATCAGGTACTTTATCCGTGAACGTCCAATAATCATCTTTATTAGTCTCGCGGGTGTCATAAATAGGTTCACTTCTATCTTGATATACCGGCTTTTTATTCGTACCAACGTTTACGGTGTAATTATGCCAATATTTGATATATCGTTCTGATGTGTAGTGTCGTTCGGGGTATTGACCCTTAATGGTATAAGTGTATCCTTCACCAGATTTATGAATTCTAGCCTTACTAGATGTTTTATTTAAAGTGGGTGTACCTGTAGGATTAGGTTTTGGGGGTAATTTACGGTATTTATAGGTGCGTGATGTAATGGTGAAGTTCCCATAACCTTCTCCGGAACCAAACGTGAACGTCTGGGTAGCACCTTTACCAGTGATATCGTAGAGAACGGAGTGGGTGTCGAAGTCTTCGGAAGACTTATTATTCGTGTAGATGGAACCGGGTTTACCACCGATGACGGTTGAGTTGTTTCCAGCACCTTTGATTAGATTATTAATCTTAGAACGGTATTTGATGATGGCGGATTTTTCTTTACCTCGAGAGTAGGTATAAGCGATGTCACCATTATCCCAATTAACAAATTTACCAGTTTGGTCATACCATTTGTCAGAATGCTTGATACCATTTGGTTGAGTCGCTTTTAAATAGTTGTTCATACTCATGGATGAGTAGCGGAAGAAGAAAGCATTATTTCTAAAGGAGTTAATCCCTTTGCCATCAACATCATCACTATCAGCTTGATTGGAATCATAACTAACCCCGTTTAGTGAGTTAAACGAGATATATGCTTTTTTGTCTTTATCCCAATTAATACCTTTAATTTCCCAAACAGCTTGAGCTGATAAAATACCGTCGTACCAAATTCCATTTTTAAAGTTTGGGCTAACATATACATCTGGTTTAACAGAAGAAGTACTCCATAAATTAGGTGGATAATAGGAGAAGTTTCTTATCGTTAAACTAACATCATAGGTTTCACCATTATATTTAACAGCGTTTGCATAAGTAATTACTATTTTTGAATTTCCCGGATTGTACTTTGGTAGCGTTACCTTATAAACGCGACCACCGTTTCCCATATGTTGAGCAACATTTTTACTATGCAAGTTTTTATTTGCTTCGTAAGTTTTAGTGTAAATACCAGTTGTTTGATTATAAGGCCATCCGGTGATTTCACTATTTTCAGTGATGGTTTTCTTTTTGAACTTAGCACCACCATATGCGTTTACTGTGGTGTCATCATCACCAGTATTTAATACTTTTAACTGATTTTTCTTCATTTCTTTCGGGTTCATTGTTTGGAGCTTATTGACAGTTGCTGCGTGAGTGTTAATCGGATGGCTATTTAAGACACCGATTGATGTCGCAACAGCAAAAACTCCAACGAATCGTTTTAATGATTTTTGCCAATTTATCATATATCTTTTTACTCCTCTCATGATTATAATAAGCGTCAGTTTAGCACAATCAGTTCGACTTAATATAGATGTAACTGTTTAATTTTTGGTAAAAAAAGAGCTTACTCGAATTGAGTAAGCTCTAGTAAGGTCTTATTATCTAACAATTAATACATATTTTGCATTAGCGGTAACAAATCTGTGACCTTTGATTTCATACATAGTCTTCTTGCCAACTTTTACAGTCTTAACAACATGGTACTTAGTACCTTTCTTGATTGCTTTACGACCAACATGGTACTTAGTGTTGGTTGACTTGTATGCATAAATCTTTTTAACAGTCTTAATTGTGTGGACTTTCTTAACTGTCTTTTTCGCTACAACTTTCTTCTTAATAACTACTTTCTTTACAGTCTTTTTGGCTGTCTTCTTAGTAGTTGTCTTAGCTGGAACGTAAACTGGCTTTGGTGAATGGTCTGAGCCATCATCAGTCCAAGGATTGTAGTTATTGTAATCAATCCCGATATTTTGCGCCAATCTATCATCGGTGTTTGGGTCAATACCCTTAGCTTTATCTTCAGCGATAATGTTAGCAACATCACGCTTATCATTATCAGCACTAGCTTTTGCGGCGGCGTCTCCAGCTTTATCAGCAGCTTCTCCATCAGCATCAGCTTGAGCTTTTTGCGCAGCTGTTTGATTAGGTGTACTTGTCATCCAACCTGAGTCCCAGCCTGAGTCGGCGTGGGCAATCGTGGTGGTTGAGATTCCTGCCATGATGGCAAATGGTGCTAGTAACATAATTAGTTTGTGGTTTAGTTTTTTCATAATAATTTCTCCTTAAACTCATTACAAAACTTCTGATCAAAGTGATATGTTTAGTTTTACATAAAAAACATGAACGTATTCTAAGCAGTCTAAATCGAGCGGTCTTTGTACCATCGTCATAGTGAAACATCGTTTTCACTATTTATTCGTACAAGTGTCCCTCGAGGTATTTAAAAATATTTTTCCTTCTTCTAGAAATGATTCTCGGTATAAAATCACTTCCAAAAAAACTTAAGAAAACTCATCGATCACCAAATATAAAATGTTTTTTATCCAACTACACTAACGTATTTAGCGCTGGCGGTAATGTAGAAGTTGCCTTTGATTTCATACATTTTCTTGTTGCCGACTTTGACAGTCTTAACAACATAGCGATAATAACATAATTAGTTTTTATAATAATCCTCTTAGAATTAACGTTCATCATGATGTGACTAAATCTCTATGTATATCATTATAATAGCATTATCATTTGTTTATTGCTATATAAAAAGGACAGTTCATAACTGTCCTTTGGCATTATTTATCAACGATTAGTGATTTGGTTACCTCGTCTTTTCACGGTTTAAACCGTTTTTAACTATTGAAACACCTTCGCATTTTGGTTATTCAACTTTTCAACTTTCGCTAACTTAGCGACTACCAGTGTTCGATTAGGTTCATTAATCGTACCACTCGAACAAGTGATCAAAGTAACCACCGGTGTCTTATAAGTATCGGTGACATAGTGGACTTCATATTGACTGATGGTTTTAATGAATGAAACACGGTAAGTATAGCGTTTCTTGCCATCTGTAAAGTAAACTTCGGTATTCTTTTTAACCTTGTGCAATGGGCCAAACAAGATTTTGCCATTACTCATATGGTGTCCGGCCACCGCGAAGTTCCCTTCGCCCAGCTTTTGATCTGCCTTCATCGTTCCGGCACCAGAGAGGAGTTCTTGATTATTCAAACCATAATACAAAGGTAAGCTAATCTTGACCGATGGAATCGCGATTTTACCAATCATTTGTTGCTTCTTACCATTTAAGATTGCCTTGGAGATCGATGAAGCCGACACACTTTCGATTTTTCGAAAATCAAAGTTAGCATTCTTATCCTTGGCGGTCGCCGCAATTCGGCCGTTCATTTCACTATTAGTTAAATATTTAATCGCGCTATTTTCTAACCATGGTAGCGAGATTAGAAAGACCCCGACCACCAGCAAGGTCACCCAAGTCGCTGTATACAATTTTTTCTTCATTGTGATTGCCCCGCTTGTCTTTTTTCTTTTTATCCTATCACAAAACAGCGATTCTGCACGGTGGCAACCCTAATCCTTACTAAATCTTAAACAATCAAAAAACGTGTTCACAACACGTTTTTTTAGTTTAATCTTCAATTACTTTTAACTTCCCACGGAAGTCCGCTAATAATTCGTAGCCTTTTGCTTCCATAATATCAGTTAATTCACGCGTTACTCGTTCGAAAGCCCCCAAACCTTCTTCGTATAACTGCGTTCCGATGGAGACCATTTCAGCACCACACAAGATGTGCGCGAATGCATCCCTTCCGTTAGTGACCCCACCAGTTCCGATAATCTTAATTGATGGGTTCAAACGTTGACGTAACCCGCGGACGTTCGCCAATGCGGTTGGTAGGACCATCGATCCCCCAACGCCACCAAAACCACCTTTTGGTTTTAAAACAACTGTTTCCGAGTTGACGTCAATCCATAACCCATTTCCAATCGAATTGATGGTATTCACATGGCTCAATGGATATTGGTTTAACAATTCAGCAATTTGGTCAAAGTGGACTAAATCAAAATATGGTGGCAATTTAATCCCTAATGGTTTCTTGTAAAAACTGAAAACTTCCTTTAATAAGTCATTCGCAGCTGGGAAATCATAGGCCATTTGTGGTTCACCAATCACGTTCGGACAAGATAGGTTTAATTCGGTCAAACCTTGGTAACTATCGTCGTCTTGTAAAGTGTGTAACATTGCCAAATCTTCTTCTTTCGAGCGTCCGGCAACTGAGACAATCACCGGTTTGATTTGGTCATGCGTCTTTAGATAATCCATGTAGTAATCAAAACCTTCGTTCGGTAATCCCATTGAATTAATTGATCCGTTCGCTAAACGATAGTAACGAGGCAATGGATTGCCGAAGCGACTTTGTGGCGTCATACTCTTAGTGACCATCGCACCGGAAACTGGTTCCTGCATTAAGTCATCTAATTCTGCTTCGGTTTGGCAATGGATTCCAGAAGCGTTTAAAAATAGGTTGTTCACTTTCATATTGGCGATTTGTGCTGATAAGTCTACTGACATGGAGTCCTCCTAAAGTGGGTTTACAGTTAGTGTTTGGTCTTCTAGTACGGTTAATAGTGAAGCGACCGTATCTAAGGCGGTGAATAATGGCACCGCGTTTTCAATCGCAGCGGCACGAATCTTGGCTTCATCATCGAATGTAGTTTCGGTCGAGTCAATCGTGTTCACGACTAGTTTCAAGTGTTGTTTGTATAGTTCTGAAACCGGATTGTCGTCTTGGTTATCTGAGAACTTGTTAATTAAGGTGTTCGCAAGCCCATTATCATTGAAGAATTGATGGGTCTTTTGGGTAGCCTTGATTTGGAAACCTAGTCTTCTAAAACGTTTGGCTAAAGCGAGTGATTCTTGTTTGTCTTCATCACAAACGGTGAATAAGACGTTACCGGAAGTTGGAATGCTGATGCCAGATGCGATAAATGACTTGTAAAGTGCTTTGGCGTAGCTGGTATCTGATCCCATTGCTTCTCCGGTCGACTTCATTTCAGGTCCTAATGTGTTATCGACATGTGGTAGTTTTGAGAAACTAAAGACTGGTGATTTAACGCTAATCCGACTGGCTGGGTATACCACTCCTGATGTGTAGCCTAAGTCGGCTAGTTTTTCGCCGACCATAATGCGGGTCGCTAAGTCAGCCATTGGAACGTGAGCCACCTTCGACATGAATGGCACGGTTCTAGAAGCTCTTGGGTTCACTTCGATGACGTAGGCGGTTTCGTTTTGAATCACAAATTGCACGTTCATTAGCCCTTTGGTGTTAAGTGCTTTCGCTAGTTCGATTGCGGCAGTTTCAATTTGTTTTTGGACCTTATCCGACATAATTTGTGGTGGGTACACGCCCATGGAGTCTCCGGAGTGAATTCCGGCTCTTTCGATGTGTTCTAGAATTCCTGGAATGACGACGGTTTCCCCATCTGATACGACGTCTACCTCTGCTTCAGAACCTAATAGGTATTGGTCAATTAGGACGGGGTGGTCGTTAGATGCGTGCACCGCTTTAGTCATGTAGCGGTGTAGTTCTTCGTCATCATGGACGATTTCCATCGCCTTTCCACCTAAAACATATGAAGGTCTAATCATGACTGGGTAGCCGATTTGGTTGGCGATTTGTAATGCTTCGTCAATGTTAGTGGCGGTGTCCCCTTGTGGTTGTGGTAATTGCAATTGCTTAATCACTTGGTCGAAGTCATGACGGTCTTCAGCACGGTTGATATCGGAAACGTTAGTTCCTAAGACTTTTACCCCCGCTTGGTGCAATGGTTCTGCTAAGTTAATCGCAGTTTGCCCACCGAATTGAACAACGACACCGACTGGTTTTTCCAGTTCAATTACGTTTAAGACCTCTTCAATCGTTAATGGTTCGAAGTATAGCTTATCTGACATTGAGAAATCGGTTGAAACGGTTTCTGGATTGGAGTTCATGATAATCGCTTCATAGCCTAATTGTTGCAGCGTTTGAACCCCATGGACGGTCGCATAATCAAATTCGACCCCTTGACCGATTCTGATTGGGCCAGACCCTAGTACTAGCACTGATTTTTTATCAGATACTTGTGATTCGTTTTGTTGACCCCAAGTACTGTAGAAGTAAGGTGTCGCTGCCTTGATTTCTCCGGCAGAGGTATCAACCATCTTGTAGACTGGTGTGATCTTGTTTTGTTTTCTTAAATCACGCACTTCTGCTTCTTGAACGCCCCAGATGGCAGCAATCCATTCATCAGAAAAGCCATATCTTTTGGCCATCTTTAGCATTTGTGATGAATGATCAGTTTCTAATTCTTCGGCGATTTCGACGATGTGGGCAATCTTATCTAGGAAGAATAAGTTGATTTGAGTTTGTGCATTGATTTGTTCAATTGCGACACCCCGTTTAATCAATTCGGCAATCATGAATAAGCGGTCGTCAGTAGCGTCTTTAATTGCTACTAACATTTCTTCAGTTCTGCTGTCGGCATAGACTGCTGAGTCGAAGTAACGTTGATCGATTTCCAAAGAACGAACTGACTTCAATAAAGATTCTTCGAAAGTGCGACCCATTGCCATGACTTCTCCGGTCGCCTTCATTTGGGTTCCTAAGTGATTATCAGCTTGCGGGAACTTATCAAATGGCCAACGCGGAATTTTGGTAACGACATAGTCTAATGCTGGTTCAAATTGGGCTAATGTGATGTGGGTAACTGGGTTTTGGATCTCGTTGAGGTTAATTCCGACCGCAATTTTCGCAGCGATTTTAGCAATTGGATAACCGGTCGCCTTAGAAGCTAGCGCAGATGAACGTGAGACACGTGGGTTCACTTCGATGATGTAATACTTCATGCTGTTGGCATCTAGTGCCATTTGGACGTTACAGCCCCCTTCGATATGCAAGGCACGAATGATTTTTAGTGCCGCATCACGAAGCATTTCGTATTCACGATCGGATAAGGTTTGGACTGGTGCCGCCACAATTGAGTCCCCGGTATGAATCCCAACTGGGTCGACGTTTTCCATTGAGCAGACAATCATCGCGTTATCGATTTGGTCTCGCATCACTTCCATTTCGATTTCCTTGTAGCCGGCAATCGAACGTTCGACTAGCACTTGGCTGATGGGTGATAAACGGAGGCCGTTTTCCATAATTTCGGTGAATTCTGCCATATTATGTGCGAAGCCCCCACCGGTTCCACCTAAGGTATAAGCTGGTCTAATCGCTAGTGGAAAACCGATTTCTTCAGAGAAGGCGACGGCGTCTTCCATGTTTTCAACGGTCTTAGATTCTGGGACTGGTTCACCGATTGCTTGCATTAATTCTTTAAAACGTAAACGGTCTTCAGCTTCTTCAATCGCGTCTAGTTTGGTGCCTAGTAGTTCGACGTTGTATTCTTCTAGGATGTGGCTATCAGCTAATTCTTTAGCCATGTTCAAGCCAGTTTGCCCACCTAGTGTTGGTAAGATGGCGTCTGGTAATTCTTGGCGAATAATCTTACTGATGAATTCCATTGTAATTGGTTCGACGAAAATCTTGTCGGCAATCGTGGTATCAGTCATGATAGTCGCTGGATTGGAGTTGATTAGAATTACTTCGTAGTCTTCTTCTTTTAAAGCTAAACAAGCTTGTGAACCAGAATAATCAAATTCCGCTGCTTGTCCGATGATGATTGGACCAGATCCAATTACTAAAATCTTGTGAATGTCAGTTCGTTTTGCCATCTTAAATCCCCGCTTTCTGGTTATCTTGCATTGCTGCTACAAAATCATCAAATACATATTCCGCATCGTGTGGACCCGGTGATGCATCTGGATGGTATTGGACTGAAAAGGCTGGACGATTCTTTAAGCGAACCCCTTCAACTGTTCCATCGTTAATTTCGGTTTGGGTAATTTCTAATTCGGTTGCTTCAATTGAATCGGCATCAACCGCATATCCATGATTTTGTGAAGTGAAGTAAGTGGCTGGTTTGCCATTTTCTTGAATTGCATGGTTAAAGCCACGGTGACCAAACTTCATCTTGTAGGTATTCGCACCGTTAGCTAAGGCGAATAATTGATGGCCTAAACAAATTCCTAAGATTGGAAGTTGTGCTTCTAGAATTCGAATGGTTGGTAGGACGTAGTCTAAGTCTTTTGGATCGCCGGGGCCATTGGATAATAGAATTCCATCTGGGTGGCTAGCCAGAATTTCTTCTGCGCTGGCAGTGGATGGGAAAACAGTTACGTTTAAATTACGTTGGGCTAGTGAACGTAAGATGGAGTCCTTTAAGCCAAAGTCGATTAATGCGACTCTTAGACCAGTGTTAGGTGCTTGATACACACTATTAGTGGATGCACTTTGTGCGGATGTGCTAGCTAGTGGTTGGTCGAAAGCAGCTTGAATGGTTTCTGATTTTAAATCATCAACAATCACAGCTTCCATCGAACCTTCATCACGTAATTCTTGGGTTAATGCTCTCGTATCGACTTGTGAAATCCCTGGTAGGTCTTCTAACTCAGCGTATTGAGTTAGTGTCATGTTACTGCGCCAGTTACCAACTAGGCGGGCAATTTCGTTAACAATAATTGCGGTCACGGATGGATGTAAACTTTCCATGTCGTCGCGATTCACTCCGTAGTTTCCA
Source organism: Apilactobacillus pseudapinorum (assembly GCF_040369555.1). Classification (NCBI taxonomy): domain Bacteria; kingdom Bacillati; phylum Bacillota; class Bacilli; order Lactobacillales; family Lactobacillaceae; genus Apilactobacillus; species Apilactobacillus pseudapinorum. The sequence continues at coordinate 128,563 of NZ_BAABVU010000026.1, read as the reverse complement.
ATTAGTGGATAAGTAAAAACCAACATTTGGCCATCGTAACTTGCGTCGGTCATACTTTCTTGGTAACCGGTCATCCCTGTTGAGAAAACCAATTCCCCGTGAACGACTTTTTTAGAACCAAAGCCGACACCTTCATATGTTGATCCATTCTTTAGTACTAAGTATCTTGCTTGCATTATTCCTCGCTCCCATCTTGATATGCGATGTTTCCATCGACTAGTGTTAGTTTGGTTTTGCCATAGACTTGTTCACCGATGAATGGTGAGTTCTTTCCTTTGGATAGGAAATCGTTAGCATCTATTTGATATGGTTGGTCTAGTTCCATCAATGTGATATCCGCTGGTTGACCAACTTGTAGTTGCCCCGCTGGTAGGTGGAACAAGTTTGCCGGGTTGCTGCTCATCCACTTGATTAGTTGGTTTAAATCAACGATGCCGTTCTTCACAAAGTGGGTGTACATCAAGCTAAATGCGGTTTCGCTACCGACAATTCCAAAGGATGCGTCACGCATTGAACCAGACTTTTCCTGTTCGCTGTGTGGAGCATGGTCAGTGGCGACCATGTCGATGGTACCGTCTAGTAAGGCAGCGATTAGCGCCTTGCGATCTTTCGGACTACGCAATGGTGGGCTCATCTTCATCATTGGGTCGTCAGTCGTAATCATTGAATCATCTATCAGTAAATGATGTGGTGATACTTCGGCAGTGACGTTAATTCCGCGGGCTTTGGCGATGCGGACTAATTCGACTGATTCTGCAGTTGAGATGTGAGCGACATGGTAATGGACACCCGTTGCTTTCGCTAGAACTAAGTCACGAGCTAGCTGTGATGATTCTGATAGTGGTGACATTTCTGGTAAACCTAATCTTTTGGCGGCGTCACTTTCGTTCATCACACCCCCATTGATTAGAGAGTCATCTTCAACATGGGCAACTAATGGTTTGTTAGCTTCTTTAGCTGCTTGCATCGCTAAATACATTGTTTCAGCGTTTTGGACCCCATGACCGTCGTTAGTAAATGCAATCGCCCCCAAACGATTCATTTCCGCAAAGTCAGTAGGTTTATAGGCAATCAATTGCTTACTGATCGCAGCATATTGATACGCATGAACAACGCTTTTATCTTGGTTTAACGCTAATTGTTCAGATAATGCATGTGGTGTGTCGACAACTGGTTTAACGTTTGGCATCACACAAACACTGGTGAACCCACCGTGCGCTGATGCTTTACTACCTGATTCGGTATCTTCTTTATAAGTTAATCCTGGGTCTCTGAAGTGGACGTGAACATCGACTAAACCGGGTAGTGCAGTGGCCTTTTGACCGTTGATTACTTGATCTACTGATTCGTTTACTTCATTATTAATGGCAGCAATTTTGCCATCTTCTATTAGGATGTTGACAAGTTCTTGATTTACATACACATTTTTAATTAAGGTCTTCATAGTTATCCTCCGCTATTAGGTTTCGTTGCTTCAAGATGGATTCCAAAATTGCCATGCGGGCGTAGACCCCATTTTGCATTTGACGGAAAATTCTGGATTGTGGTGCTTCCACCAATTCGTCAGCAATTTCAATGTTGCGATTAACCGGTGCTGGGTGCATGATGATTGCCGTTGGTTTCATTTTTTGCGCACGCTGTGTGGTTAATCCATACACATTGGCATAATCAATCGCAGTGAAGTTTTCACGCGCGTCGTCGTTTAGACGTTCTAGTTGGACACGTAACATCATTACAACGTCGACATCTTCAATCATGTTGTCAATGGTGGTAAATGTTCCGAAAGCTTCGAAGTCTTGTGGGTACCATTCATCAGGTCCCGCGAAGTATAAGGTTGCGCCTAAACGGTGTAGAATTTCAGCATTGGATCGTGCCACTCTGGAGTGGAGTAAATCACCGATGATGGCGACCTTAATGCCCTTAAAAGTTTTAAATTCATCGTAGATGGTTAATAAGTCCAAAAGACTTTGTGATGGATGTTGGCCACTGCCGTCTCCAGCGTTAATCAATGCCGCGCTGATATTGTCATCATCGATTAGTGGTTCATACCATCCAGTTGTCTTATGTCTAATCACCACGCCATCGATACCGATAGCTTGAAGTGTTTTAACCGTATCCGCTAGTGATTCCCCTTTTTTAGTTGAACTATTATTAGGGTCGATGTTGAATGGCTTAATCCCCATTTTGCGTTCTGCCATCTCAAAGGAAGTATGCGTTCTAGTACTATTTTCAAAAAACATATTGGCGAAGTAGACTGATCGTTTCAACCTAACTTGTTTACCATTACGAAATTGCATAGCGTTATAGATTAAATCCATAATCGATTCATCACTTTGATGATTTAAATCTAAAAAATGTGTTTGCATGTATCCATCCTCCTAAAAAAGCACCCAACTCGATGAAGTGGGTGCTCGAAAATGGACCGATTGCGTCGTTCTTCAATGCACCCTCTCTGGAGTTGCTTAATTGAATCTAGATATAAAAAAGGACTTCCCTGACCGTGTCAGAAAAGTCCTTCAATGTCTGATAATTACACTGATGGCGTATGGAATCTACGCAAGGCCTTGACTGACTCTCTGGTCAACTCTTAAAGGCGAATCTCTTTTTATGTTGTTTATAATATATCATACTGAAAATATTATACAAGGATGAAATTTCAAAGATGCAAAAAAGACGCCATGAGAGGCGTCTTTTGGTAGATATAAATATTGATTGGATGAAGCGAGCTGCTTCTTAGTACCAACCGTGTTGTAGCCAGAATGCTTTGGCGTTATCCCATGAACCGTAACGAGATGCCACGTATTGATCAGCAACTCTTTCCTGGTTAGCAGCAGAATAATCACCATTTAGCATTGAAGAACTGAGTTGGTATTTACCATAGTATTGACCATTTTGCGCAGTGTATGAACCACTTGATTCACGGTTGGCAATCCAAGCTTTAGCATCACTATTGCTACCAGTGTAAGTAGTGGTTGTGTTAGTAGTTTGAGCTGCTGGTTGGCTAGCAACACTAGCAGTACTACTTTGAACTTCCGTTTGTGAAGCCACGTTTGCATCACTAGGCAATGATAGTTTTTCACCAACATAAATTAAGTCGGTATCAACACGTTCGTTGGCCTTTCTTAATGAGTCTAGAGACACGTTGTATTTTTGTGATAATCCCCATAGGGTGTCACCACTTTGGACGGTCACCTTTTGTACCGCTGTGTTAGTAGTATTGTTAGTACTTGTTTGACTGTTAGCAGTTTGATCCGCGTTGGCAGTCGCACCACTTGCGATAAATAAACCAGCTACTGCAGCAGTAGCGAATAACATTGATTTCAAATTAAATGTAACGATAAATCTTCACTCCTATATATAAATCTATAACTCGAATGGGTTAATCCAATTGATTAACTGTCATCTATACTACATGGGTATCATTACACCGACTTCTCACCCACGTTAAAAGTTTCGCTTGATTCGTAACAATGTCGTCTTGGTGTAATCAATTGCAATCAAAACCACTCAAAGTGTTGATAATAAAGGATTTCTTACGTTACGTGGGACTTAAAATAACTTTAAAATGCTGTTTTAGACAATAAAAAAACGTTGAAAGAGAATTCTTTCAACGTCTTTTTGCTTAATACCAATTAAAAATTTCCCAGTGCGCTTTAGCGTTAACCCATGAACCATAACGGTCGGCAACGTATTGTTCAGCTACACGTTCTTGATTGGCTGGTGAGTAATCACCATTTAAATATGCTGTATCCAATTGATATCTACCATAGTAACGACCGTTTTGCGCGGTGTATGAATCGGTAGATTCATGGAATGAAATCCAAGCTTTAGCTTCTGCGTTTGCTTCGTTCCAAGCTTCTTGTGAATCTAATAGTGATTGACTTTGTTTCTTAGAGGATGAATGTTGCTTAGATGATTTATCATCTTTTGCATCATTATTATTGTCAGGAATAATTAAATGATCCCCAACTAATAAATCGTCATCACTATACTTGTTGTTGGCACGTTCTAACACAGAAATAAAAACATTATATCTATCTGACAAATTAGCAAATGTATCGCCAGACTTCACGGTCACTACTGTACTAGCAGTTGTAGGAACAGTAGCGTCTCGGAAAATAGAAATTAATCCCACAAAGGAGATTACGGCTACGAGAAATAAAACATTAAATTTATATCTAATACTTAAACACTCCCATAAAAATTAAAAAAATGATTAATGCGATATGTTGTACTTTAACAACGAAGAGTCATTCTATAGACTTTATATTACATAGATATTACACAGAAGTAACAAATAGTTGCCTGTACGTAATAATGTAATGTTTTAGTAATCTTCTGCAATACAATTGAACACAATGACTATTAACTCAGCATTCCAAATTTAATAATCGCGTACAATATCTAGGTAGTTTTTGATCAGAAAAGTGAAATTTTTTTGCTTTTTTTAGTAAGTGAACTGATTTCATGTTTCATTTGGACCCTTGTGTAACATAAAAAATGATGTAAAAAAGCCTATCATAAATGCTATTATGATAGGCTTTTTAACGTTTTATTAATAAAATTAAATTATGTTAATTATTAGCTAATCATTAGTGTGCTTAATTGCAATTCCAGTCACCGCACTGATGATTGAGAAGATTGGTGAGAAGATACTTAGGAATAGGAATGGTGCAAAGTGAGCAGCTGGTACTCCTAATGTTGCTGAAATAAATGCTCCGGCAACCCCCCATGGAACCAAGTAGTTAATTACAGTTCCTCCATCTTCGATTGCTCTACTCAAGGCAACTGGTGCTAAGCCAGCTTCATGAAAGACTTTCTTAAAGGCGTTGGCTGGTAGAATCTCTGATAAGAATTGTTCACCAACAAAGATGTTAACACCTATTGCAGTGCAAATAACAGCGATAATCAATTTTGCATCAGTGTTTAAGTGCTTAGTAAGTGGTTGAATCACTGCATCGATAATACCTAAGTGCATTAATAATCCACCAAATGCTAAAGCAATCATAATTAAAGCAATTGTTCCCATCATAGAACTAATTCCACCACGAGATAATAACATGTCAACTGAACGATTCCCAGAGCGTGATACGAAACCGTTAGTAATTAAATCATTAATCTTAATCAGAGCGATGTGACGATCTTGAATGAATAATAAACCAATTGAAACAACGATGTTAATGAATAACGTTGGAATCGTTGGAATGTGGCTCCATGCACAAACTAGTAATAATACAATTGGGATAACCGCTAAGAATGAAATATGGAAATGATCATTCAAAGCATGTAAAGTATTATTAACATTAGCTAAACTAGCGCGACCATCACTGTGGTTTAAAAAGACAAATAAAATAAACGAAGTAATCATAGCGGGAATGGTTGACCACATCAAGTTTTTAATATGGGCAATTAATTCGGCACCAGAAACAGCTGAAGCTAAGTTAACAGTTGCTGATAGTGGTGATGACTTGTCTCCGAAAACGGCACCAGAGATAACAGCCCCGGCAATCATGGCTGGGTTCATTCCCATAGTGATACCAATTCCCATAAAGGCAATCCCTAAAGTAGAAATAACAGTAAATGCACTACCAATAAATGTACCCACTAAAGCACAAACCAAGAAAATTGATGGCAAAAACCAGTTAATGTTAATCAAATGAAAACCAAACACCATCAATGTAGGAATAACTCCAGAAGCAATCCAGACACCTATTAATGAACCAATTAATAAGAAGATAAATAATGGCACAATTCCATTTTTTACCCCTGAAACGAACCCATCATCGATATCATCCCAAGTAAATCCTTTAAAACGACCCCAAAACACCAATAACATAATCCCCACTAAAATTGGTACTTCTGGTGAAATGCCTAATCCAATCACGCCAAATGACATAATTGCCATCATAATAACTAAAACCATGATTCCTTCTGTAAGTGAAACAGACGGTCTTTTTTGTTCTTCTTGCATAATATTTCCCCCTGAGTTTTAATACGCTAATTTTTAATATGTAGTTGGTTGTTAAATTTTAATATCGGATTAAACCTCCGCAGTTCGCTAGTTGCATATTATCGACTTCTTTCCATAAAAAAAGTCCCTGTTGTAAAAACAACAGGGACGATTATTTGTATTTTTTGACCGTGGTACCACCCAAATTAGTAACCACACGTAGTGGTCACTCACTCTGCTAGAAATAACGACTCTAGAAACCGTTCTTGGGTAGACACTATCCAATGTATTTCAGCAAAATTAACCTGATCGGTTCGCAGCAACCACCGACTTCCTGACACCCAGTTAACTCGTTACTTGATTTGGAATAATTGTTTTCTTTTATTTGATTAAACTAAGATTAGCACTACCTTAAAATTTCGTCAACTAAAATTTACATTTCAGCTAGCTTTCTATTTAAGTAATGTGCCATTTTATCTTTGGGATAAATACCAGTGACTTTTTCAACCGCCTTACCATTCTTAAACAAGACGATACTAGGTAGTCCCATCACCTTATACTGTTTGGCAATGTCTTCGTTGTTATCAACATTTAATTTACCAAAGTGAATTTGATCACCAAATTGATTTTCCATTTCTTCTAAGACAGGATCCATAATCTTACATGGACCACACCAAGGAGCCCAGAAATCAATCACTGTGATTTTGTTATCTGTTTGTTCTGCCAGATTTTCTCTGGTGATTGTTACAGCCATTTGAATTACCTCTTTGCTTTACGAATAAAATGGATGATAAATGTAATGATGAATGCCATTAAAACAATCAAACCAAAATGTAGTGGTTCGATTTCAATGTCAATCATTGGAATTGATAGAATTAATTTTAAGGCAATTATACCAATTAAAACGTACGCCATCGTCTTTAATTCTGGAATCTTCTTCATGACAAGCATGATTACTTCGGCAATTCCTCTCATACATAGAATTCCGATTAAACCACCAATTAAAACAATAACTGGATTTTCAGAAATCGCTAAGGCAGCTAAGACTGAATCAACTGAGAAAACAATGTCCATAAATTCGATTTGAGCCACTGTCATCCAAAAGCGTTTACGATTGGACTGTTGACTACTTTGCTTAAACATTGATTTCTTAGGTTTATTCGAGTGGGCGAAGTGATCAAAAACTAAGTAGAATAAATATAATCCACCAATTACTTTAATTTCCCAAATATGAATTAGAAATACTCCTAATCCAATAATTAAAAATCGGAAAAGGTAAGAACCCCATAAACCATAAAATAATGATTCTTCTTGTTCTTTTTTTGTTGGCAATGCTTGGGCTTGAGTTGCAAGCACGACTGCATTATCGACTGACAAGATACATTCAATTAATACTAAAGATAAAATAATTATCCATGCATCCTCTGAAAATATTACGTTATGCCAGTTATTTAAATCAAAAAACGGACCATATAACTTGCTTAATAATGGTATCACCTAAAGTCTCCTCTACTATTTTTATCCATATTATAGCTGAATGTTTTTCAAAAATGTAGCATTATTATCTATTTTAATATTTATTTAAAATTATTTATCGTACTTAGATAAATCATATTGTTTAATCAATGCAATTAGCGATTTAGCGTAATTCGGATCAGTAGCGTAACCATTCTTTTGAAGCATTGCTGCTTGTTCTTCGTAACTGGTTACGTTCTTCTTTTTAATGAAGTTAAGCGCTACGACTGTACTGTGATTTTCCACGGCAGCATAGACACTTGGGTATTTTCTAAATGTGGCAGGAATGGAGATCTTTTTCTTGTCGCCTTCCATGACCACTTTGACACCTTTGGCCACCTTAGTATCCTTGCTGACATATTCGTCAGTGTAATAACTAATTGATTGTCCTTTATAAGTTCCTTTAACTCCAAAAATGTTATAAGCTTTTTGATACAACTTAGATTGACCCCAATTGGATTCTTGAATAGCTTGAGCAATCACAATACTTGGCAACACAACGTGTTCTTTTTTCCAAACCTGCATTGCTGGTTTCGCAATAGTTTCAGCAAATTCGTGACGACGTTTAGCATCAGCTTTTTGTGCATTGATGATGCGTTGCTTATCGGCTTTTTCAATCGCATTTTCACGCATGTTATTTCTCACTTGTTTAGCGACGCTATAACCACCTGCTAAAATAACAAAGACAAATAGTCCCATAATCACGCGTTTAACGATATTTCCTTTTGGTGTTTTCATAATTTACTTTTCTTCTTTCTTTTCAATCACTCGATATTCGATATCTTCATCTGTATTTAAAATCCCATATAAAATTGACTCTTTTTCCTTATCAAAGTAACCCAAGTTAATGGCCGGTTTCCCATCAATTGTTTCAACGTCTTGAAATGCAATCATCATAAAATCACGGATTTTACGCACTTTTTTAATATTTTCGTTCGCAGCTTTATAAGCTCCATTAAGCGTGAAGCCTTCGTCTAAGTAATATTTCATTAAACTAACGCGATTCAAATTTTCCATATTAAAAACTCGTGAGCTTGAGTTGTCATCACGAATGGATTCAATATAACCCTTTTGTTCCCAATAGCGCAGTTGTCTAGTTGAAACATTAACCATTTTACTTACCTCACCAATCTTGAAGATCAGTAAATTTAAGTCGACTTTTTGCGGAAAAAATTTTTTATATGCAGCCATGATATGATTCCTTTCACCGTAATCTTGATAATTTAAATTTACCATAAATTACAGTGCCTTTCATCACTTTGATTATCACAAATTAATATTAAACAACAAAATAGCGAAAATTACATTAAGATTTCACCTTTTTAACTAGATTGAAATTGCTTTGTTACATTCTTGAAACATTTGTCCTTTATTATAAGTAATATAAATTGAGATAGAGATAAAAAGAGAGATATAAGAGAGGTTTTTAGAGAATGAAAAAGTTTATCACAAAAACAGCCGTAACTTTTATGGCTTTTACATCACTACTTTTTGCTGGGGCAGCAGTAAGTAGTAACAATAACTCAGCGCACGCTGATACTATCCAACAATTCGATACTGTTTACAGTGTGGCGAAAGCTCAATTAGGTACTCCGTATGTATATGGTGCTACTGGTAATGGTGGTTTCGATTGTTCTGGTTTTACAAGTTACATATACAAAAACTCATTAGGTATTACTTTACCTAGAACTGCACAAGAACAATACAATGCATCAACTAAAGTTAGTCGTTCTAACTTACAAAAAGGTGACCTAGTATTCTTCGGTGCTACTAAGAGTTCTATCTTCCACGTTGGTATGTACATAGGTGGCGGCAAGATGATTGACGCTCAAAATCGTGGAGTTATTCGCGAAAAAATTCATACACCATGGTGGCACGTCGTAGGTTACGGTCGCGTCGCTTAATAATTTCTCTAAAAACCAAAAAGACGATTACAAAATGTAATCGTCTTTTTTATATCTACTATTATATTATTGATTATAACTTGTAACCTGAATGTTCTCATCTGAAACGGTTAATTGAGTCACACTTCCATTAGCTGGACGTTCTGTAATATCATACTTTCCTTCACCGAAACGTTCAACTAAACTTAAGACCGCATTACCATGGCTAATTAATAATACATTGGAACCATCTTTAATTAAAGGTGATGATTTAATTTCAGCTAATCCCTTATCCCAACGTTTCCAATATTCTTCACCACTTTCTGCTTGATGAAACGGATCGGCTTCTTTTAAAAAGTCCTTAGCTTGATTAATAGAATACTTACTAACGATATCTTTAAATGTAGGTAGTCCATGAGGGGCTCCTGCCACGTACCAAGTTTGATCCATGTCATTTCCTTCATAATAACCGTAAAACTCTTCACGCAAGTTAGGTGAAACCACTGGTTCTTTAACTGAATCAGCTTGGTTAGCACCTAATACAATTGCAGCCGTGTCCATAGCACGTGTGGTGTTACTACAAAACGCAGCATCAAAATGAATATCTGATAAACGTTTTCCAGTATCTTTTGCTCCTGCAATTCCTTTATCTGTTAAAGGTGAGTTACTCCATCCCTGTAAACGATTATAAATATTAAAGTAGGTTTGTCCATGTCTAACTACATATAGATTAAATTTAATAATCTTCATCCCCTTTTAAAACAAGTATACTTAGCATAGCACTAATAAAAAAAGTTAGACAGTCATCTGCCTAACTTAATTCTGTATCATAATATTTGGATGCGATTTGATGATATCGTAGTTGATTTAATGTTTTGTAAATAATCATTTGAAGTTCACGTAACTTAATGATAGTGTATGAGCTCAATTGCACAAGAATCAATCGTTCTGTACGTTGAATAATCTCTTGATTGTTGGTTAACGCAGATAAATCACTGTGAACCATTTCAGGCATAAATTCAATTATTTTACCATCGCTTAATTGAATATTTAATTTATAAGCTTTATTTTCCATTAATGCCATCAACCTCCTACCATTTAATATTATTTTACAACTTTTTGTATTTTTTGCAACAATATATAGTGAAGGGTTAGTTTTTGTTAAGCATATATTGTGTTTTTTCTTTTTGACTCTAATAAAAAACATGCCTTTTTGTTCACTGTCTGGTAATATTAGATATGAATTACATCAAAGGAGCTCTTCATTTTGAAAGCGATCAACTATATCCGCACCAAATTGTCCACTAGATTTGGCTTCTTCTGCTTACTAGCGGGACTATTTTGGGCTAAAACAATCTATGCATATTTCACTGACTTTCAGTTAGGATTAGCTAATCCATTCGAATACTTCGTCGCCTTCTTCAATCCGATTGCGACCACCTTATTCCTATTGGGACTAGCAATGTATATTAAATCAAGCCGGTTATTCTATCCAATAATTTTATTAATTGATGGATTAAACACTTTACTACTATATTTAAACGTTATTTATTACCGCGAATTTACCGATTTCATGACCGTAAGTACCATGACCGGTTATTCCAAAGTGAACCAAGGATTAAGTGGTTCATCATTGGCGTTAACCATGCCCCACGATGTCTTCTATTGGTTAGATATCGTTTTAATCTTAGTCCTACTATTATTCCGCGTGATTCGAATTGATAAAGACAAAATGGGTTTTAAAGGTGCCTTTGCGATTACTTCAACCGCCATCTTAATATTTACAGCCAATTTATCATTTGGCGAAATGGCACGTCCGCAACTACTAACTAGAACCTTTGACCGTACCTACATTGTTAAATATTTAGGCCTAGATTCATTCACTGTTTATGATGGGATTAAACAACAACACAATAACGACTTAAGAGCGATGGCTACTAAGTCCGAAATGAATGACGTCCATAAATTTATTAATAAACATTATGCGGCACCAAACGCCAAATTGTTTGGATCGCAAAAAGGCAAAAACGTGATTGTGATTCACTTGGAAAGTTTCCAACAATTCTTGATTGATAAGAAAGTTAATGGTCAAGAAGTCACACCGTTTCTAAACAGTCTCTACCACAGTAAGTCAACCTATGCATTTAGCAACTTCTTCCATGAAGTCGGACAAGGAAAGACTTCCGATGCTGAAAACATGTTAGAAACTAGTACTTATGGTTTGCCACAGGGATCACTGTTCACTCAATTTGGTAGTGATAATGTCTTCCAAGCTGCTCCTTCAATCTTAAAACAAGAAAAAGGGTACACTTCTGCAGTCTTTCATGGTAATGTTGCAAGTTTTTGGAACCGTAATAATGTTTATAAGAACATGGGTTACCAATACTTCTTTGACGCTAGTTACTATGATACTTCTGGTGATAGAGCCAGTGGTTATGGTCTAAAAGATAAATTACTATTTAAAGATTCTGTGAAATACTTACAAAGGTTACAACAACCTTTCTATGTTAAATACATCACAGTGACTAACCACTTCCCATACACAATTGATAGCGAAGATTCAAGCTTCAAGACTACTAACACCGGTGATAGCAATGTTGATAACTACTTCAAGACTGCGCATTATCTAGACGAAGCGGTCAAAGAATTCTATGCTTACCTTCAAAAGGCCGGCCTATTGAAGAATTCAATTATCATGTTGTATGGTGATCACTACGGAATTTCTAATTCTGAAAACGTCAACTTAGCCAAGGCATTGGACAAGAATCCAAATGATTGGAATAACTTTGATAACGCCCAGTTACAAAGAGTGCCGTTAATGTTTAATATTCCAGGCATGAAGTCTGGTTACATCGATAACACCTATGGTGGTGAAATTGATGTTTTACCTACTCTTCTTCATTTACTAGGGGTTAACACCAAAAAATACATTCAATTTGGAACCGATCTATTCTCTAAAAAGCATGACACGGTCGTTGCATTTAGAAATCGTGATTGGGTCAGCACCAAATACACTTCAATTTCTGGCACCATCTACAGTAATAAGACTGGTAAAGTAATTAACGCAACCCCACATCAAAGAAAAATATTTAACAAGATGCAAGCACGCGTCAATACTGAACTATCTTATTCTGACGAACTAAATGAACAAAACTTACTTCGTTTCTACACTCCCAAAGGGTTCAACCCGGTTAATCCCAAAGATTACAACTATCAAAATGGGTTCCAAAAAGAACTGGGAGCCGAAACCGAATTAGGCAAGAAATCAACTAGTTTGTATGATAAATTAAAGAAAAAATCAACGGAAAACCTATACAAAACTGATGCCCCTGAAGTCAACCATACGGGTGGCTCATCACGTATTAGTAATAAAAATTCTGACGATTAAAATTCAAAACGGACAAATTTTTGTCCGTTTTTTTATTTGCTTTAAGGTTTTTTAAAGGTAAAATAATCATAATTGGATAATGAGATAAAGTGAGTTGAAAGCATGAAACAATTTAAAAATAAAACAATTGAATTAATTTACAGCATATTTATTATCTTCATCGCCGTCTTCTCAGTCGCTCTAGTCGGCTTAGATTACTTAGGCGTGATCAATATTTACCACGGTTTCATCGGAACTGTGTACTATGCAATTTGGATTTTCTACATTCTAGATTACATAACTGGATTTTGTTTAGCTAAAAATCATAAACAATTTCTATTAGAAACATCGCTGGACTTAATCTCTTTAATTCCAGCCCACCCCATCTTCGTGATTTTCCGTTTATACCGCGTAATTCGGATTGTCCGTCACTATAACTTATTTTGGAAGTTTGGTTGGGACGGTAAAGTTACCGGTGGGATTCACCGTTTCATTTATGATACTGGATTCATTTACTTATTTTCCATCAGTATCGTTATCTTAATCTTTAGTGCTTTAATTTACTCGCACTTTGAACAACATAATCTATCAACTTCGCTTTGGTGGGCCATCACCACTGCGACGACCGTCGGATACGGTGATATTTCACCACAAACCGCTGGTGGAAAACTAATTGCCGCCTTTCTAATGTTTGGTGGAATTGGTTTTATTGGTTTGTTGACCTCAACGATTACTGACTTTTTCACTCATGGTGACAAGGATGTAACCGATGATAAGATTGATCAATTAAGCAAACAAATTGAAGCTTTAACCGCTGAGGTCCACTCATTACAAAAATCTGTTAAAAAAAATAACACCCCTAAATAGGGTGTTATTATTTTTTAGTCAGATAATTGAGTACTATGCACCGGTGCATGGTTACCTGGATATAAATCATTCATAATCGCATTGACGGTGATGGGAACTTCGCCAAAACCTGTTGCGATGATGGTTTGTTTACCATCATATTTGGCTTGGTCACCAACTGCATAAATGTTATGAATGTTAGTTTCTAAAGTATTATTAACCTTTGTGGCATGCTTTTCTTCTTCAATCTCAACCGCCCATCCTTGCATATCCTTATTATTGGAGATGAAACCGTAGTTTACCAAAATTTTATCAACATCTAAATCGATGAATTCGTCATCAGTTTTCATTTTTTTAGCATGAACACGAACTTGACCGTCATCGGTATTGACCAGTGATTTAATCAAGTATGGGGTCACTAATTCAACGCTGGATTGTTTTAGGACTTCTACCATGTGTTCAAGACCACGGAATTCATTGCGACGGTGTAATAAGTACACTTTTTTAGCGATGTCATTTAGCATTAACGCTTGATCAATTGCTGAATCCCCACCACCGGCAACTAATACGACTTTGTCACGAAAGCTTTCGATGTCGTTAGCAGTATAAACCAGTTGGTCATCAGAAATAGTTTCAACACCATCAGCGCTTAATTGACGGGGATTAAACGCCCCATTGCCGACTGCGATAATGATGGATTTTGTTTTAGTTATTTCCTGATTTGTGGTAATCTTAAAGGCGTTGTCGTCTTTTTCGACATTGATGACGGTTTGGTTTAACTTAATATCGCCGTCCATAGAAGCTAGTTGTGCTTTTAAGTTAGCAACTAGTTCACGCCCTTTAATGGCCGGGTATGCTGGAATATCTAGCAATGTCTTTTCTGGATATAATGCATTTACCTGACCACCTAATTCAGATAGACTTTCGATTATTTGGAACTTGGCGGTCCGCATGCCAGCATAAAAACCGGCAAACATTCCCACGGGGCCGCCTCCAATAATCGTAATATCATAAATTTCGTCTGTCATTTTATTTAACTCCTTTTATTTCGGTGTTATTTAATATATCATATATCTTATAATTATACTTTAGCAAAGGAAGAACAATTATGCACAGCAAACGCAGAAAAATTATCATTGGGATTATCTTGCTAATTGAAGCAATCGCCCTGTTTACTACTACCGCCTGGATTTTTAGAGGGCGCGTTCTAAATGGTCTTCAAGTGGAAAAGACCAGAACAGCAACTATTTTCATTCCTGGATACGGTGGTAACGCTGTTTCTACCGATGACTTCATCAATCAATTTAACGATCATGGAATTGCTAAGCGTGCGCTTCGTATCCATATTTCAAGTAATGGTAAAGTCACTACCATGAAAAAATATGTAAAGAAGATTACCGCTGACAATCCATTAGTTCAATTAATTTTTGAAGACAATACTCATCCAATCAAGCAAGCTAAGCAAATGAGAAATGTGATGACTTACCTATATAAGACTTATCACATTAAATCAGTAAACTTCTTAGGGCACTCATCAGGTGGTCAAATCGCTTATGAATACATGGTAAGAAATCCTAATCAAAAGGATGCACCAAAGATTAACAAATTCGTAAGTATCGCCAATGATTACGATCCAAAAGATAAACGTGTTAAAAACTTACCTCGCAATTTGAAGGTCTTCAATATTGCTGGTGAAATTTACAACTTCGGTACCGATGGTGAAGAAGCTGTTGATATTGTTAAACCAATGGGTAAATTAGTTAAACCATACGTTAAGAGCTACACTTTCTACTTATACCAATCTGATCCAATTTCTGCTGAACATTCAATGTTGCATGAAAATCCTACTTTAGATAAGACCATTGCAGAATTCTTATTTAGAGATTAAAACTAAGCACTCATTTCCATGAAATGAGTGCTTTTTTATTAATATTTTTCTAATTTTTAAGTAATTTGTTCGTCTTTTTACCTGGATTAATGAACAAATTACGGAATTCCCCTTTCAATTTACGGTAAAAGTCCATATAATTGAGTTAATGAAAAATGTTCACGGACGCAACGAAGATCCGTGAGGGGAATATTATTGGGAGGGTTTTTCATTATGGCAAAACAAAAAATTATCTTGGACTTAGACACTGGTATCGATGACGCAATGGCCATCGCATACGCTGTCGCTGTTCCAAACGCAGACTTAGTAGGGATTGTTAACTCATACGGAAACGTGGTAGTTGAACAAGCTGCGAAAAATTCTCTACAAATTTTAGATTTATTAGGCGCTACCAATGTGCCTGTTTTTGAAGGAGTACCTCATTCACTAGAAACTGATAGTTTTGAAGTAATGGATGTCTCTGCCCATATTCACGGGGTAAACGGTGTCGGTGAAGTCGAACTTCCTGCATCAAGTCGCCAAGTGGAAGACATGTCTGGTGTCGATTTCATGATTGAAGCCGCTCACAAATACGGTAAGGATTTAACAATTATCCCTACTGGTCCACTAACCAACCTAGCATTAGCACTTCGCAAAGATCCTGAAATTGCGAACCTAATTGGTAATGTGACTTTAATGGGTGGAGCGCTAACTGTTCCTGGTAACGTTACTGACGCAGCTGAAGCAAACATTAATCAAGATGCGACTGCTGCAAACGAAGTATTCAGAAGTCCATTACACGATACTATGGTGGGGCTAGATGTTACTTTAAGAACTCTATTAACAAAAAAAGAAACTCAACAATGGCGAGATTTAGGTACTGTAGCCGGTGAAAAATTCGCAGATATTGTTGATTACTACATCGATATTTATGACGAAATGTACCCAGAATTAGGTGGTTGTTCATTACACGATCCACTTGCGGTTGGGGTTGCTTGTGACCCTAGTTTTGTCCAAACTCTAGACATCGACTTATTAGTTCACACTGGTGAATTAAACTACGGTCGTACTACTGGAGACACTGCCAAGCTAGATGACCCCAATCCAAGTGCCAGCGTTGCCATTCAAGTAGATGAAAAACGCTACCTAAAGACATTCATGGAATACTTAAACTACCTATTTGCAAACAACAAATAACAAAAAAGCTTACCGCGATGGTAAGCTTTTTATTTTACATATTAAAGTAATGATGAAGGTACACGGCAACGCCATCTTCATCATGATCTAAAGTCACGTCGTCTGCAATCGCTTTGATTTCATCAGAAGCATTACCCATCGCTACTCCAATGTGGGCTGCCTTTAGCATTTCTTGATCATTTTCAGCATCACCAAATGCCATTAAGTTCGTAAAATCTAATTCTAAGTGATGTAATAAGATTTCTAGTCCATAAGCCTTACTCATGTTTTCAGGCAGAAATTCCATGATTTTCGGCTGTGAACGGACAATTTGATAACTATTCTTAATTTCATCTGGTAAATCCGCACGCGCTTGATCTAATGTCGCCACCTGTTCAGACATAATGGCCTTGCTGTATTCTTGTTCTGGTAAGTCAGTAAAATCGATTTGCTCAAATTCCAATGGTGAATTTAAGACTTCTTTATATGTAGATTTAACTAAGTCGGTTAATTCATAGACTTGTTTGAAATCTAAGATATCCAAAGGTAATTGGTGGTCAGATGCAAATTGATGAATTAAACTGAAGTCAGCTTTGGATAAACTCTTTTGGTTTAACACCGATTGGTCATCATTTTTAATAACCATCCCACCATTAAAGGTAATTGTGTAGTCGTTAGGACCTAATAAATCTAGTTGTTCAACATATGGCCAGACCGCATTAACTGGTCTTCCGGTACATAAAACTACAGCGATACCTTGTTCATGTAGCACTTTTAAAGTTTCTTGATTAGCGGTACTTATTTTCTTGTCGGAATTTAGTAAGGTATTATCTAAATCCAGCGCAATCATTTTAATCATGGTGTACTCCTATCTAAGTGGACAAAAAAACGACATTACCAAGTAATGCCGTCACTTTACAATATTAAGCTTCCAGTTGTGATTCTAATTCTTTTAGTTCAGTTTCACGGATGGAACGTGGTAAGAAACGACGAATTTCTTCCTCATTGTAACCAACTTCCAAGCGCTTGTCATCAAACACGATTGGGCGTTTAATAAGGTCGGGATATTTGACCACTAAACTAACTAGCTTTGATAATGATAAACTATCAAAATCAATGTCTAATTTCTTGAAAATCTTGGATCGAGTTGAAATAATATCTTCACTACCATTTTCAGTTAGACGTAAAATTTGTTTTATTTCATCCGCATTCAATGGGTTCGAGTTAATGTTTCTTTCTCTAAATGAGATATCATGAGCTTTTAACCATGCTCTAGCCTTACGACTTGATGCACTACTTGGTGCAACGTAAAGATTCAACATTTTATCACCCCTTAATCGCTTAAGTATTAGTAAAAAACAATTATGGTTTGTGTCCTCGCTTACTATTTGTAAACTGAACAACTGTAATTATACTAACACATATAGAAGATAAATCAATTTAAATTTTTCTTAAGATGAGAAAACCTTAATCATTTCTTAATTTCTAACTGAAGGAAAAGTGATAGAATATACACAACTCAACATAAATCGATGGATATAAATTTTGGAGGTGATTTCGATGAAAATAAATCTTTTAGAAACTAGTGATTCACATGGTTTTATCTTTCCTACTAACTACGTAAAGTCATTCGACGATAAGCCATTTGGCGTGCTTCGCTGTGCTAGTGCGTTTAAAAGCTTACGCCAACGCTTAGATAACGTTATTGCAATCGATAATGGTGATTTTCTAGAAGGTTCTGCACTAGCGTATTATATTGCAGAAATTAAGCATCAATCATCCCCTGCCCAAATCAGTAATGTCTTTAACGCGATGGACTATGATTTTGGCGTTTTAGGTAATCATGAATTCAACTATGGATTAGATTACCTAAAAAATACAATTAAAGAATCATCCAGACACTTCCTTTGTGCCAACATCATTGATCAAGACGGTAACCATCCTTTTGGTGCCCCTTATGAAATTAAAGAAATCAATGGCATCAAAATTGGTTTCTTGGGACTAACCACGCAAGGAACTACTAAATGGGAGAAAAATGAGAATTTAGCCGGACTAACATTCCTTTCCGCTAAGGACACTGCCGCTAAATACATTCCTGAAATGAGTGAACAAACCGACTTAAACGTGATTATTTATCACGGTGGAATCGAACGTGATGAAGACGGTGTCCCAACAGAAGTCCTAAATGGTGAAAACGAAACTTATGACATTTTGGCACACGTCGACAATATTGACGCGATTATTACCGGTCACCAACACAGAAAGATTGCTGGACACCTATTAGGCGTTCCCATTATCCAACCCGGCCACCGTGGCGAATATATCGGGCACATCGAATTGGACGTTCAACAAGATGAAAACGGTAAGTATTATGTCGACAACAGTGAAGCCGAACTAATTGCGACTAACGGATACAAAATCGATGAAGAGCTAGCCCACCAATTAAATGACCTTCAAACTTCAATTGATGTCTGGTTAGATGAACCAATGGCACATATTGATGGAAAAATGGACTTTGATGACGCCTTTGTCGCTCGTTTACACAAAACTAGTTTTATTCAATTCATTCAAAAAATTCAAATGCAAACCATGGGCGTCGACCTATCCGCAACCGCCTTATTCAACGATGAAGCGCACGGATTTGAAAACCCCATTACCATGAGAAATATTATTACCAACTACGTTTATCCTAACAGCTTAGCCGTTTTAAAAATCACAGGTGCTGAATTAAAAGCTGCGATGGAAACTAGCGCCAAATACTTTGACTATCAAGACGGTCAAATATGTGTGAACCGTGATTATATTTTTCCAAAATTAAAACACTATAATTATGACATGTATGAAGGTGTCAACTACACTATCAATGTCGCCAAGCCAGTTGGCCATCGCATTGAAAACCTCACATATCATGATCAACCACTCGCTGATGATGTTGAATTAAACATTGTTTTAAATATTTATAGAGCCGTTGGTGGTGGTAACTATCAAATGTTTGACCAAGATAAAATTATCAAATCAGATGACCGCATGATGAGTCAGTTAATCGCCGATTACCTTCACCATCACGAAACTATCAAAGCTGAAAACAACCATAACTTTGAAGTCATTTATCGACCATAAAAAAGAGCATCCAATTATTGGATGCTCTTTTAATTTATAATTACTATGCTTCTTTAATTGCGTTATGATTGCGTTTTTTGGTCTTCCCAACGTATTGAACCGCTTTTAGTTCACGGATGGTAGTAACCTTAATCTTACCAGGGTAAGTTAATTCGTCTTGAATTTGATCTTTAACATGCTTGGTTAAAGACTTACTCTTATCGTCATCCAACATTTCTGGGTTAACGATAATTCGAATTTCACGACCGGCTTGAATAGCATAACTATCACGAACACCATCATGTTGATTAGCAATGCTTTCCAGATTACGTAAACGAGTTACATATTCTTCAATCGATTCGCTACGTGCTCCTGGACGTGCTCCAGAAATCGCATCAGCAGTCGCAACTAGAATTGAAATTGGATCAGTTGGTTCAACATCACCGTGATGAGATTCAATTGCGTTAACCACGACTTCATTTTCATTGAAGGCACGAGTTAGTTTCGCCCCTAACTCAACGTGAGTTCCACCAACTTCATGGTCAATTGCTTTTCCGATATCATGCAATAGTCCTGCACGCTTAGCTAATTGGGTGTTTAAACCTAATTCCGCAGCTAATGCGCCCGCTAATTGCGCACTTTCAATCGAATGGTAAAGAACGTTTTGACCATAACTGGTTCTAAACTTCAGCTTCCCAATAATTTTCATTAAATCAGGGTGCATTCTACCAACATGCAGTGAATGAACAACAGTTTCACCAGTTTCACGCAATGCAGCGTTTACCTTTTGGGTAGTTGTATTCACCAAATACTCAATATTACTGTTAGTAAAATGACGAGAGATAACGAGACTTTCGATAGTGGTGCGTACGATTTCTCTTCTGACCGGATCATGGGTCACAATGTGTAGTAACAATGGATAATCTTCATCAAAGATTAAATCCGTTCCCGTTAAGGTTTGAATTAAGCGAATATGTTGTTCATCTTTACCAACTAACTTCGCTTTAATTTCATTACTAGGTAAATTAATATTGCGTTCAATGTGGCTTCGAGGTTCATCACGCGGACCACTTTGAATCGCTTCGATGACTAAGTCGTTAGCAATCTTATTCGCAGCGACTTTGCTTTCTGATAAGTTATATTTAACTTCTATGTCTTTTTCTCGACGAAGTTGGTTTTCGGTGTTGCTCAAAACAGTTTGACGAGCTGAGTTCTTATCGATGTGACTAATAGATTGCAATGTTAATTCACGTTGTTCATGAATATCTTCAGCTTGGTGCAAAATGTCATCAATTTCATCTTGAATCTTCTTTTGTTCATTAGCTCGTTCATTTAGATCATCAGTGTACTTGGTCAAACGAGTCTTCATTTGTTCTAAGTACTTTTCATGTTGATCTAAACGTTGTTCACGCGTTTCATTTTCTTCTTTTTGTGATTGAATTTCATCATTGGCAATTTCTTGGTATTGCACAATGTCTTCTTTATCATCTGAAATGATTTGTCGTGACTTCATTTCCGCATCTTGTTTAATTGATGCTAAATGAGCTTGAGCTTTCTTTTTGGCATCTTGAATTTGCATTTTAAAACGCATATTGCTGGACCAAATACCGATAACTACTCCGATAATTAGGAATAAGACGGTCATAATTTCAATCAAAAAGCGCCCTCCTTTCTGATTTTTAAATATTTTTTATGATTGTTATAATGTATGTTTTAGGATTTTTTATACATATATCTATAATAACATTTTCAGGACAAATTGTTACACCGAAAGTCATCAAAAAAAACAAAAAAGACGACTAAATTGGATTAATCGCCTTGGTTTTTATCTAAAATATTGATTTAAAAATCCTTTGATTGTTTTAACGTACAACTTTGGATTGGTTTGATAAGAAGCGGCATGCGCTGCGTTTTTAACTACTAATAATTCTTTAGGACCTTTGGTGGCATTATATAATGGATAAACCATTTTGGTTGGTACGAAGGTATCTTTACCCCCATGAATGAATAACATTGGACGATGATTCTTCTTCACTTGATCTAGCGAAGAAGCTTCATACATACTGTAGCCCGCACGAAGATGGGTAATCCCACTTAAGATTGGTACTAATGGCCACTTTGGAAAGGCTGGCATATGATAAAGTTGCCCCGCTTCGTAATTGATTTCGTCAGCAACGCTGGTGTAACCACAGTCTTCAATAAAGGCCTTAACTTGATGCGGTACTGACTTTTCACCAGAAACCATCATGGTAGTGGCACCACCCATGCTGACCCCAAACATGACGACTTGCGAATCTTCCCCATTATACTCAATGACTTTCTTCATCCATCTAATGTAATCGAGGCGATCCGGCCAACCATAACCGACGTAATTACCCTCACTTTGACCTTGACCACGGTCGTCTGGTGTTAAGACGTTATAGCCTAGTTGATGGAAAATGTAGGCGTATGGCGCCATTTTTTCCTTATTACCCATGTACCCATGAGCGATTACAATTGTCTTGTTAGTTTGATGAGTTGCTGGAATATAGTTGGCAACTAACTTTAAATGACCACCGACTGATTCTTGCGTCCACTTAATCTTCTTCACTTGTTGATACCACTTGGTTCCCTCGTATAGTGGTGAATCTGGTTTGACTTTTTCATTGCTTAAAAACGATTTATGTGATGGAACCACAGC
This sequence comes from Apilactobacillus pseudapinorum, assembly GCF_040369555.1. Lineage (NCBI taxonomy): Bacteria > Bacillati > Bacillota > Bacilli > Lactobacillales > Lactobacillaceae > Apilactobacillus > Apilactobacillus pseudapinorum. Next base: position 106,180 of record NZ_BAABVU010000026.1, on the reverse strand, counting down.
GACGTTATAAAAATACATTCCCGCCCCAATTAAACCAATCACAGTTAGTGAAATTAAAACTACTAAAGTTATAATTAAACCCTTAAGTTTGTTCTTCAAGGTGCTTCTCCTTCTCCATACTTGATAATTTGAGTATAGATTGTCGGGAATTAAAAAGCAACTAGCGAACTATTTATCTAATTTTCAGTTATAATAACCATAGAGGTGTTAGAAATGTTTCCAATTCGATTAAGAGCCCTCCGCAAAGGGCAAAATATCAGCATGAATCAACTTGCAAATAATTTAAACGAAAAATTTCCAGAAGATGAACACAAAAACACACCTTCTCAAATTGGTAATTGGGAACGTGGCATTCGTTCACCTTCATATGTTGAAATTAAAAAACTTGCGCTATACTTTAATGTAAGTATGGATTATTTAACTGGGCGCACTTCGATTGAACACGTCAATTTGGGTGCAACCTTAATGGCTGAAAATGAACTAACTTTTGGTAATCATACTTTAGACCAACGCGATCGCTACGAAGTTTATCAATTAATTAATGGTTATCTTCATGGCAAAGACCAAAATTATTTAGAAGATGGCCAAAAAGATACTGCCCATCAAGAAGAATTAAACTTAAATTTTGATGATTTTAAAATCTAAAAAACGCCGAGAAAAAATTTCTCGACGTTTTTTCGTACATAGCACTTAGATGGTTGATTTCTTTTTATCTTTAACGTGATGGAAAATATGGTGCTTACCAATATAGGCCCATCTAATTAATGCAAAGTAACCAATCCAGAAAAGAAGCAATAAAATGATTTTGAGCCAAATATCATTTAACACCCTCATATTTCCACCTCCAATTAATAATTAAATTGTTTTACGTTCGTATGGTTCAGTACTGATTTGTTCATCTAAGATGGTCTTGCACCATTCTTTAGCTGAGAATAATGAATGGTCACGGTAGTTACCACAGCTTTCAGCAGTAGTTCCTTGAACGTCTTCCCATTCAATGTCATCTCTGATGGCACGAAGTGAATCCTTTAGCGCACGAGCAACATTTTCGTTACCAGGGTTACCCCAAGTAATCAAATGAAAACCAGTACGGCAACCAAATGGTGAACAGTCAATGACACCATCTAGACGGTCACGTAATAAACCGGCTAATAAATGTTCAATGGTATGTAATCCGGCTGTTGGGATTGCTTCTTCATTAGGTTGAACTAAACGCAGATCGAAGTTAGCGATAGTGTCGCCATTAGGACCTTTTTCTTCGGTGATTAAACGTACATATGGAGCCTTAACAGCAGTGTGGTCTAGTGTGAAACTTTCTACTTTTGTTTTTACTTTTGTCATAATAAATTCTTCCTTTCAAAAACGTAATCGTTAATTTTTATTTAAATGCAGGGACATCGACACCTTTATATTTGTCCTTGATCAAGTTGTAAACCGCTTTAGAATGGTACGCTTTTACCACCTCCTTGTAAGTGGCGTTATCAGCTTCTGAACTCTTAGTTACCAAGATGTTAATCCATGGTTGGTTGTAAGAATCGTTTACATCTGGAGCAATCGCATAAATCGCATCCTTAGCTGGGTTTAAGTGGTTAGCTTGAACGTAGTTTGAGTTAGTGACTCCAGCGGCGAAATCAGGTAATAATTTAATGATGGCAGCTGGGTCCACTTCGATAATGTCTAACTTCTTAGGGTTAGAAATAATATCAGTTAAAGTTGGTGAGTAACCTTTGGCTGGGTTAGTCTTGATTAAGCCCGCCTTTTCTAAGACCTTCAAAGCACGACCGGCGTTAGTTGGGTTATTGGGAATCGCAATCTTGTCGCCTTCTTTAAGATCTTTGACACTCTTAATTTTCTTAGAGTAGATGTTTAAAGGTTGGATATAAGTGTTTCCGATTGCCTTTAGATTGTACTTCTTTTGGGTAATTTCTTGATTTAGGAATGCATAGTGTTGGAATGAGTTAATATCAATTTGACCACTGTTGGTGGATTGATTTAGCGCTTCACCATCACTGAAGACTTTTAAGTCAACGTAGATGTGTTTGCTGGCTAGTTCTTTATTCACTTGTTTCCAAATCGGAACATCGGTACTACCTAGTACCCCAACGGTAACCACTTTTTTATCTGCGGTATTTTCTTTCTTACTGTTTCCGGAAGCGATGAAAAAGCCGACGATAATGACTAATACTGCGACAACTGCCAATGACAAGATACGCACTTTTTTATTTTTACTATTTACTGGTTTACTCATAATAAAACCCTCCTTAACGGGTTAAAATGTCGGCAATTAAAGTACCGATGATTTGCACGATTGTGACTAGAATTAATAAAACGATGATACATGCAAGTGTGACGTCGAATTGGTTTTGTTGGTAACCATATTGGATGGCGAAGTTTCCTAAACCACCTCCGCCGACAACGCCGACGATTGCGGTTAAACCAATCAAGCTAACAATGGTAGTGGTGGTCATGCGGGTAATGCTGACGATGCCTTCGTGTAAATAAATCCCGCGAACGATTTGCCAGTTGGTAAGCCCAATTGCTTTCCCGGTTTCAATCAAGCCTGGATCAATATCATTTAACGCCGATTCAATTTGACGAGCGAAAAATGGTGTAATCCCAACTACTAGTGGGAAGATAGTTCCGCTTACTCCAATCGCAGTGCCTGAAATCAAAGTAGTAAGTGGAATCAAGGCGACGATTAGGATGATGAATGGAATACTTCGGAAGAGGTTAATTAATTTATCAAAGATATTAAAGCAGATGAAGTTTTCCTTAATCCCGCCGCGTTTGGTGATAATCAGAATAATAGCGAGAAAAATACTGACAATAAATGCGATTAATCCGGAAAGAATGACCATCTCAACCGTTTCTTGAATCGATTGGGTAAACGCCTGCCAATTTTGCGCTACGTTTGGAAAATAGTTATTCAACATCGTCAATCACCTCCACTAAGACCCCATCGTTATGAATGAAATCTTCATATGCATTTTTGATGTCGTCTTCATATCCTTCAATTGAGATAATCAGACCACCAATTAATTTATTTTGAATTAGTTTGATATCAGCTAATAAAATACTGATATCAACGTTAAACTTGCGAGCAACATTTGAAATCACTGGATCAATTGTATTTTCATTATTGTATGTAACTCGAACTAACAAACTGTTAGTTGGTAGGCGCCATGCGTCATACATTGCCTTATCAATTTTTAGATTAGTGGTAGTATCGACAAAACGCTTAGTGATTGGTTGACTCGGATGAGCGAAGACATCGTAGACATCCCCTTGTTCGACGATTTTACCGTTATCTAGGACAGCGATTTGATCACAAACCTGTTCAATCACCTTCATTTCATGCGTCACAATTACAACTGTGATTTTGAGTTTGGTATTTAGATCTTTTAAAATCGCTAAAATCGAATCGGTAGTTTCTGGGTCTAGCGCACTAGTCGCTTCATCACAAAGCAATACTTTCGGATCATTTATCAATGCTCTGGCGATGGCGACTCTTTGTTTTTGCCCACCAGATAGTGATGATGGATAATCATTCTTTTTATCCTTTAAACCAACTAGGTCTAACAATTTGTCGACCTTATCGTTAATGACTTGCTTATCTAAATGTTTGTACTTGATTGGCAATGCCACATTTTGGGCGATGGTTCTTTGTGGCATCAAATTAAATTGTTGGAAAATCATACTGATTTCGCCACGAAGTTGAATTAATTGTTTGGCGTTTAATTGATTAACTACTGTATCTTGATAATGAACGGTTCCAGAAGTTGGGGTTTCTAATCCATTGATACAACGAATCAACGTCGATTTCCCCGCTCCTGAGTAACCGACAATCCCGAAGATGCTGCAGGTTGGAATCTTTAAATCGACCCCGGATAATACTTGATTGGCATTTTCATCTTCAGAAAAAATCTTGTTGACTGCTTTTAACGTAATAATATTTGTTTGGACCATCTCGTCACCTCCTAATAAAAAAGACGCCCTGTTGAATAAATTCAACAGGACGCCTGAGCGCGGTACCACCTGGTTTGATAACTATCTTAGTTATCCGCTTATCGTATTTTACGATTGATTAGTTAACGTTAATCACTCCGTAGCCATTCACATAGCTGATATCTCATAGACCATCTATAAATTAATTTACATACTATCTTCTCACCATCGATAGCTCTCTGAAATGACCTTAATTTACTCTTCTAATCATCGATATTAATATTTTTAGTCATGCCAAATTTGTTTAGCTGTGTTGACCACTAATTCAATCTTTTGCCATTGTTGTTCTTCTGTTAAATGGTTCCCTTCTTCGGTTGAAGCAAAACCACATTGAGTACTTAATGATAGGTGTTTCAAATCCACATATTGTGCTGCTTCATTGACACGTTTGATTAGTACTGCTGGATCTTCTAGTTCTGGTTTCTTAGAAGTTACTAGTCCTAAGACAACGTCTTTTCCTTCAGTCACTTCAGCTAATGGCGCGAAGTCGCCTGAACGGTCATCATCGAATTCTAGGTAGTAAGCATTCACATTCTCTTTACCAAATAGTTCTTTTGCAACAGTGTCGTAACCACCTTGAGCGGCCCAACTTGATGCGTAATTACCACGGCAAACGTGCGTGCTAATACGTAAGTCTTCTGGGATATCTGTGATGGCTTCGTTATTAAAGGCTAAGTAGATTTCTTGTAGTCTTTGTAAGTCATCAACGTCATCAGTCATTAGTTTCCAGAAGTCCTTATCTGAAAGCATGCCCCAAGTACAGTCATCGATTTTGACATCGCGACAACCAGCATCGTATAAAGCTAGGATTAAGTCATGGTAGGCTAATCCTAAGTCATGGATAACTGCATCTAAATCATCCCCGTATACTGCTTTTAATGCAGCAATGTTTTCAGGACCACGAACTAGTTCAGCGTAACATTGAGCTGGCGATGGAATGCTTTGTCTAGCAATGACATCTTCGTTATCAGCAACTTGTGCTTGTAAGAACTTAAACGCTAATAGGTCTGGATGGTTGGGATTAAATTTGATTTTGCCTTCAACTTGCGCTGAATCATTTCTAGTTTCAACGTCGTGGAATATGTAGCCGTGTTCTTGATGAGTATGCTTGATTCCATCAAATCCCCAGAATGTGTCTAAGTGCCAGTAACTACGACGGAATTCTCCATCAGTGACGATTTTTAAGCCATGTTGAATTTCTTTTTGGACTAAATCTTGAATTAACTTATTTTCAACTGCTGTTAGTTGTGCTTGATCAATTTCGTTTTTAATAAATGCGCTGCGTGCTTCTTTTAATTCTTTGGGACGTAGAAAACTTCCTACGATATCAAAATGAGTTGTCTTAGTTGCTACTTGTGTCATATCAATCACTCCTTAAAATTTATCTTCTTTTCAATCAAATCAACAAAAAAATCCGCTCCTAGCTTATAAGCTAGAAGCGGATTCCGCGGTACCATTCTAATTTAGGTGCAGTTTACACTACACCCCTCACTAACGTCTATCAACGTGTGCAATTAATAATGGTTGCCAACCCATCAGCGTTTAATAAGTATCGACGCTGCCAATTAACGGGCCATCTTCACTTAAGTTAATTCGATCTGCTCACATCAACCGCAGACTTTCTGAACTATCAACCTAGGTTACTCTCCCGATCTTTTTGTTTAAATGATTTGTTTGATTGATATAAATACTAATTCCATAAATTATAAAAGTCAACACATTTTTTAATTTATTTCTAATTTATTTTTAATTAGGGGTAAAAAAAGCCTGACGCATCAGGCTTTTTAGATTATGAAAAATTTTTAATCTTTAGGTAAATTTGGATTATCCAAGTGACTGATTTGTCCCTTGAATTCATCAGCATTAACTTCGATATCTTTAGAGTGATCAACACCAGTATCACCATAGAAGACCATGTAATCAGCTGTTTCACCATGTTCCGCGATATCTAGACCCTTAATTTCTTCATCCTTAGTAACACGCATTGGCATTACTAGTTTTAATAGGACGATAATTACGGCACAGGCTACTGATACGAAGATAATGGTTACTAAAGTCGCAATAATTTGGGTAGCGAATAGTTTCATACCACCACCGTAGAATAGACCGTTATCAACAACGGAACTGTTAACTGACTTAGTAGCCAATAGACCAGTCATGATACTACCAACCATTCCAGAAACACCGTGACAACCAAATGCATCTAGGGTATCGTCAGCACCAATCTTATTCTTTAAAACATTGCAGTAGTAGTAGCTTACTAGCGTCGCAACAATTCCAATTGCAAAAGCACCAGTAATAGTAACGAAACCAGCAGCAGGAGTAATTCCAACTAATCCACAAAGAGTACCAGTACAGATACCACCTAATTGTGGTTTACCAACAAAGTGCATGTCTAATAACATCCAAACCATCATCGAAGTAGCTGCAGCGACAGTTGAAGTCATAGTGGCTTGCATTGCGATATTGTTAACGCCTAGTGCTGATCCAGCGTTAAAACCATACCAACCGATCCATAGGATTGTAGTTCCTAAAAGCACCCAAGAAAGATTGTAGTGTTTAGTTTCTTTACCAAAGTCTAAACGTTTGCCTAAATAAATTGATAATACTAAGGCAGTCACCCCGGCATTAATATGAACAACGGTTCCACCAGCAAAGTCTAGTGTTCCTAATGAAGCTAAAATACCATTTGGTGACCACACCATATGTACCATTGGGTAGTAAATAATAATGGACCATAGAATTACGAACCATAATAAAAATTTAAAACGAATTCTTCCAACAATTGCACCAACGAAAAGCGCTGGGGTTATAACAGCGAACATCATTTCAAAAATTGAATAAATACTTACTGGAATCTTAGTTGAAGTCAATGAGTTCAAATCAATTCCATGCATGAATGGGTTCGATAAATCCCCGATAAACCCACCAATGTTACCTGAAAAAGATAAACTATAACCAACTGCAACCCATAAAATAACTGCTAATCCAGTCATAATGAACACTGACATGGTAGTGTTAACAACGTTTTTCTTGGAAACTAAACCTCCATAGAAGAACGCCAAACCTGGTGTCATGAATAAAACCAAAATGCTAGAAATAAATACAAATCCGGTACTTGCTAAATCCATTTACTCTACCCCATTTCATTAATGTTATATTATGTTACATATTATATCATTAAAAAGAAATAAGTACAGAATAAATTCTAGATTAATTTCATTTAAGCGTTGTTTTTGGGATAATATGTTATATCTTATTACATAAAACAATGTCTTTTGCATTCATCCCCTTTTTCCAATAGAATAAGAACTAATCGTTACAAGGAGATTCCTATGGATAAAAAGAAACTACTTAAGAAAATGAAGAAAAACAAAAAAATCACCCATCAACCTTCATACATTGAACGCATCAAGCATTACTATGAGGTCTTTAGTGATTTTTCAGATATTAAATACCTATTAAATAATATTTTAGAAGCCGATAGATTATTGCAGCAAAAGCAATTACCGCAAGATTTACCGGAATTACTTTTGCCAGATGATATTCAAGACACCATCTTCACCTTTGTGAATAATAAATATCCAATGGGCGACCCTAAGGGCGATCAAGTCTGGAACACCTATGTCGATAATCTACCTAAGTTAGATAAGGATATCCGTGAATTTCGTGACTACTTAGAGGATGAATACGGAATGTGGGCTTATATTTCAGCGCCATTCGTCAATGATTTAGCTAAGTTTTTAGATGGCCATAAAGTATTAGAAGTAATGGCCGGTAATGGTTATATTTCAAAGGGACTGCGTGATAACGGTGCAGATGTAATTTGTACCGATAGTTTAGCTTGGACGAAGGAAAACGAAACCGGTAAACACCTTCTAACTGACGTCGAAGCCCTCGATGCGATTGAAGCATTTCAAAAATATCAAGACGAGATTGATTACATTATCATGTGCTGGTCACCAGATGGTGTCGACATCGATTGGCGTTTACTATCAGCAATTCGTGAATCTGGTAAAGATATTACCCTAATCACGATTGGTGAAAAGTATGGCGCAACTGATTCAAAGATTTTCTGGGACAACGCTGAATTCATCGAAATTGACGACGTCAAAAAATTAAACCAACATCATCAACGTTTCGACTTAATCGATGACCAATTATTCTTTGTAAAATAAAAAGAAAAAAGGACGTAACTTCAATGAAGTTACGTCCTTTTTGGCATCTACTAAGTAGACGGGTAAGTGGTGTTCACATCACCGAAATACCAGACACGCGAATTACGTTCGCATAATGTGTCCCCTCCGAAAATATCACTTAATCACATCTTGTGAAGACAACTTTCGCTGCGTGATCTCCTCGACTCATCGCAAACAGTAGTATAACACAAATTACCTACTGTTGCCTATTTTTTCTTAGTGGTCTTTTTAGTGGTTTTCTTAGCAGCTGGTTTTTTAGCCGGTTTCTTTTTATCAGTTTGCTTATCAGCTTCAGCAGCAATCGCACGATTTTCATCAACAGCAGCTAGTTGTTGGTTGACCCATTCCACTAGTTTGGCGTTAATCTCGTCGTTATCAGTAAAGTCGTCTTGTGTTGATAATTCATCGATTCTTAACTTAGAGCGGTTTACATCTGGTGATTCCACTAACATATAAACGTTTAGCGGACAGTTACCTTCGTCGCTCATCATCTTCGAGATGTTTTTGATGTAGCGATATGGTAAGTTCACAATGCCATTTTGTAAGTAAAAACTAATTTCTTCGCCCTTTACTTGAACTAAGGCAGAAGCTAGTCGTCCACTATTGATTTGTTCATCCATAAAAGCGACTGCTTCAGCAAAGGCTTTTTTAGGGTCTTTTTTAACGCTGGCAAGCGTTACTTCACTTGAAAATGTTTCGTATTTTTCATTTTCAACATCTTCAATAAATTTTTGTGCATCTATTTCCATTTAATTTAACACCTATCTTATTTTTTTACGTTCTTTTTCACGATTCGGACATAGTCAGTTTTGATTTGTTTGGCGGCAATTCGATACCACAACAAGTTGACAATAATTCCTAACACTGCAAAAATAAAAGTTATTATTGAAACGCTACTGTTATGTTCAGTCGCAAAAATAAAGACGATTCTAATCATGGTTAATGTGTAAATACCCACAATAAATAGTAAGAAATGGTACGCTAAGCGCCAATTTCTAAGTCCACCAATGATTAACACTAAATATAAAACAACCGCAAATACGGCTGTTTTGGTGATATCAGAAGAGTGACCACCCATTAATACGTCACAAATAATAAACATCGCAAGTGACAACAAACTCCAGCTTGTAATGATTTTCTTGTCCATAGTGACCTCCGAATAAAAATTACTATTTACACCTTATCACAACTTAAACCATTTGAGTAATAGAATTAACCAAAAGAGGCTAAAAAATGCAAAAATGGCACTATCAAGTTCCCATCAAGGGATTATCTAAACCCACCAGCATTAAAGAATATTTAAAAAAACACTTACTAATTCCGAAACACTTCATCTACCCACTTCGCCGTGAGAAACGAGTATTAGTGAATCAAAAATACATCACAATGAATTCATTAGTAAATAATGGTGATGAAATTGACTTAACCTTTATTGAGGATGATTTCACCCTACCAGTTCAAAACCTCATCGCAGATGATAGCCATTCAATCGAGGTTTTATACGAAGATGACGATATCTTAGTGGTCAATAAACCAGCTGGATATAAGACCCACCCCAATCAACCAGGTGAAGTAAATACCGTCTTAAACTTCTGCGAGGCATACTTAAACAAAAAAAATCAGCACGCTTATATGATTCATCGTCTTGATCAGCAAACTTCCGGCGCCTTAATCGTCGGTAAAAATCCGGTAGTAGTTCCAATCTTGGTTAGACTGATTAAAGATAAAGTAATTAATCGCATTTATACCGCCGTAGTTGACGGTCAGTTCAAACAATTAAACGGCATTATCGAAAACTCAATTGGTTTAGACCCCGATGACAAACGCAAACGTAAAATTGATGGAGCTAATCCATTATCCGCTAAAACTGCTTATCAGGTCCTATCTACCACTGAGCAACACTCAATTGTCCAATTAAAGTTATTTACTGGGCGAACACATCAACTTAGGGTCCATTTGGCATCAATTAACCATCCAATTGTGGGCGACCCTTTATATGGACAAAATTTAAATAATCAACAAATGTTACTACACTCCACCCAATTACATTTAGTCCGTCCATTTTATTTCGACACAATTGATATTAACGCCCCACTGCCTAATCAATTTAATCAATATATGTAAAAAAAGAGCCGCATCATAAGATGCGACTCTTTTCATATGGTTTTAAAAGTTAATGTCGATTTAACGAATTACTTTAATGGTTTCCATTCCCATGCATTTACTTCTGGTAAGTCAGTACCAACTTCACGGATGTAAGCATTGTGCTTGTCAACCATGTCGTTCATACGTTGTACGAATGAAGCACCCTTAACAGAGTATTCTGGAATGTCGTTAACAACTTCCTTAGCTAGGTCGAAACGATCTAGTTGGTTCAATACACGCATGTCGAATGGTGTAGTGATATCACCGTTTTCACGGTAACCGTGAACGTGAACGTTGTGGTTGTGACGATCGAAGAATACATCCTTAACTAGGCCTTCGAAACCGTGGAATGCAAATACAACTGGTTTGTCAGTAGTGAATAGACGGTCAAATTCTTCATCAGTTAAACCACGAGGGTCAACCTTAGGTGAACGTAGTTTCAAGAAGTCAACAACGTTGATGAATCTGATCTTCATTTCTGGGAATTCTTCATGTAGTAATGAAATTGCAGCTAGTGATTCCCAAGTAGGTTCAGTACCAGCAGCAGCAATAACTACGTCAGGTTCTTGACCTTGGTCAGTTGATGCCCAGTCGATGTAGCCTAAACCATTGTTTACAAGGTTAGTAGCTTCTTCAATTGAGAACCATTGTGGACGTGGGTGTTTTGAAGTGATGATCAAGTTGATCTTTTCTTCACTAGCAAAAGCAACGTTACCAACAGCTAATAATGAGTTAGCATCAGCTGGTAGGTATTCACGAATGAATTCAGGTTTCTTTTCAGCTAAGTGAGTTAGCATACCTGGGTCTTGGTGAGTGTAACCATTGTGATCTTGTTGGAATACAGTTGAAGTATCAACAAAGTTCAATGATGGGTACTTTCTTCTCCATGGTTGGTCAGCAGCTTTACGTAACCACTTGAAGTGTTGAGTTAACATTGAGTCAACAACACGACCGAATGATTCGTAAGTTGCGAAGAAACCATGACGACCAGTTAATACGTAACCTTCTAACCAACCTTCAGCTTGGTGTTCTGAAAGTTGTGAATCGATTAAACGACCTGAGTGGCCAACGTATTCATCGTTTGGTTCCATGATGTCTTCCATCCATTGACGGTCAGTTTCAGCAAACACACCGAATAGACGGTTTGACATTGATTCGTCAGGACCAAAGGCACGGAAGTTAGTTGGGTTAGCCTTCATAACGGCACCTAACCAGTTACTCCATACAGCCATATCTTGGGCTACAGTTTGACCTGGAACCTTAACGTCAACAGCAAATTCTTTAACGTCTGGTAAGATAAGTGGCTTAGGATCGATACCACCGTTAGTAATAGGGTTAACTGACATTCTTCTGTCACCCTTAGGTGCTAGAGCTTTAATGTCTTCCTTGATAGTACCATCATCGTTGAATAGTTCTTCTGGTTTGTATGACTTCAACCAGTCAACGATTAAGTCAGCGTGTTCCATCTTGTCTGATGAAACATCAACTGGGATTTGGTGAGCACGGAATGAGTTTTCAATTGGGTTACCGTCTAAGTCAAACTTAGGACCAGTCCAACCCTTTGGAGTTCTAACAACAAGTACTGGCCAAACTGGTTCTGTAGCAGTTTCAGCAGTTTCGTTGTTACGTGCATTCTTTTGAATTTCTTGAATTTCTTCAACAGCTTCGTCCATAACTTTAGCCATCTTTTCGTGGTAAGCCATGTGATCATCGAAGTCAGCTTCGTTTTCAACGAAGTAAGCCTTCCAGCCCATACCCTTGAAGTAGTCAGTAATTTCTTGGTCTGACATACGTGACATGATAGTTGGGTTTGAGATCTTGAAACCGTTTAAGTTAATGATAGGTAGAACGGCACCATCAGTAACTGGGTTGATAAACTTGTCTGAGAACCAACTTGCAGCTAGAGGACCAGTTTCTAATTCACCATCACCAATTTCAACAGCGGCAATTACATCAGGGTTATCGAAGATAGCACCAACACCGTGGGCTAGTGAGTAACCTAATTCTCCACCTTCATGAATTGAACCTGGAGTTTCAGGGGCAGCATGTGATGCAACTCCACCAGGGAATGAGAATTGTTTGAATAATTTAGCCATACCCTTTTCATCTTGTGAGATGTTTGGGTAAATGTCTGAGTAACTACCATCAATGTATGAGTTAGATACCATAACTTGGCCACCGTGACCTGAACCTTCAATGTAGAACATGTTTAGGTCATACTTGTTGATAGCACGGTTTAAATGTGCGTAAATAAAGTTTTGAGATACGATAGTACCCCAGTGACCGATAGGCTTAACTTTAACATCTTCTGATGTTAATTCTCTCTTTAATAATGGGTTATCTTTTAGATATAGTTGACCTACTGATAAGTAGTTAGCAGTACGCCAGTATTTATCTAATTCTTCCAAGTATTGCTTGGAATCGAAATCTTGAGCCATTAATTAACACTCCTTTTAAAATAAAAACTATTGAAATTAATAATGGAAAAATTATCAGACTACACCCGATAATTTTAATTACAATGAATATAATAAAGATTTTTCATAAAAAGTCAACCTTTTTACAAATTGATACGGTCCAATTATATTATCGTAATTTCACCATTATCATAACGACATTATTATGAACGATTTTTCCATAATAGTCCAATGATTTTCATAACTTTTTTGATATTATTTTTTAAACCATCACAAACGTGTTGTAACGTAGATATTGATAGTGTAAACGCATGTTGGAAACCTCAAATGGAGTCCCGTCATCTAGGAAGAAAATCCCTTCCATTACCCCAACTGGTTCAGTTGGTTTTAGATTTAATAATTTTTGGTCTTGTTCATTCGATGGACTCGCCAAAATTGATAAAAATGATCGCGTGACACTTTTGTGAATTGTATCTTCAACGTAATTGAAAATGGATTGTTCTACAATCTCTTTGGTTAATTCCGGCGCAATCTTAATTGGAATATAACCAGTTTCAATCATAAATGGTTTGTCATCAAACAAACGTAGACGTTGAATTTCATATACGAAGTCGCCTTCAGCTAAGAATAAATCTTGTTGAATTTCTTTGCTAGCAGGAATGACATTAAAACTAAGTAGCTTAATCTTAGGCACTTTCCCCTGACTTTTCATACTGTCAGTAATCCCTAAGTTAGAACCTTCATAATGAAAAATGGTTTTATTCTTCATATATAAAGGATTAATAAATGTACCGGAACCACGTTTTTTAAAGATAATGCCATCATCAGCCAATTCTTTCAGTGCTCGTTTTACCGAACTACGGCTTACATTATATGATTCACTTAAAGTTCGCTCATCTGGTAAGCGCTTATTTTCAAACTGGTTGTCGATTATCTTTTGCTTTAAATCGGCCAGCACTCTTCGGTAAACTAAATCAGCCATTGCATTCTCCTTGTGTATTTTTTCTAAAAATCAGTATAACAGATTTATAAAAGTAGTTATACATCCCTAGAAAAGATTCTTTGGATGGGGCTTGCCCACCAACTCGTGTTTGACGTGATTAATCATGTCCGCAATCATCTCCACGATGTGTGGATCATCAACGGTATACAACACCTTGTTGCCTTGTTTTTCTTTGCAAACAATTTGATATTGATGCAATAAATTTAATTGCTTAGAAACTACCGGTTGTTCTAAATCGGTTAGTTCGCAAATGGAATTAACACTGATGGGTTCTGAAGCTTCCATTAAACAAGTCACAATCCGAATTCGTCTTTCGTTGCTTAAGACTTTATAAATCTTTGCGACTTCAGCGATTACTTCTTGTTTTGCCATTGCCATCTTATCATCTCCTAAAACCAACTAATCACATGTGTAATCAATCCACTATCGAATAATACATAAATTCCGACACCAATATACACGACCTTGGTTAAAATTTCACCGTATTTTTCCATTAAGTCGTTAATTGATTGAATATTACCAATCGCCTTAATTAATAAAATAATAAGTAGTGATAATACAGTCAAAACAACTATCACTTCGATAATTTGTACAGCACTAATAGTTGATAAAACTGGTAAGAATAACGACAAGTTACAACCAGCACAGACTGATAAGTAAGTAATTAACGTAATCACGACTGGTGATTTATGATTAACTTCTTTTGCTTCTTCATCCTCATCTTTTAATGCCATGTAAATTGGAAGCAATCCTAACAATCCTAACAACCATTCTGGTAAGAATTGATCTAAGATTTGACCGACACTAAAGCTTAAAATCAATAAAGTCCATAGTCCTAATAAATATCCCATCATTACTGACTTTAAATTATATTTCTTCAATAGTAGAAGTAAGATAAAGAAAAAATCTAAATTAACTCCTAAAAACGTAACTAATATTAATAACCAATTCATTTGTTCACCTCATAATATATCTGTTTTTATATATACCATTTTTAATATGTTATATCTTACCATGAGAACATTGTAAAATCTATGCTAAAATGAATACCGAGGTGATTTTGAAATGGGCAAAAAGAAAGCAAAGGTCCACAAGACATTAGTGGAACAAATTCTTGATAAAAATAACATTTCTTATATCCAACACCAGTTCGCCACTCATGACGAAAATAACGTGGCGCAATTAGAAGTCGAAGCAGATACAGATCAACATACCATCTACAAGACTTTAGTTTTAGAAGGTAAAACGACTGGTCCTGTCGTCGGCGTGGTGCCATTGGATCAACATTTAGATGAAAAGAAATTAGCCAAGGAATCTGGCAATAAAAAAGTGAATATGGTGCCTTTAAAGGATCTTTTAAAGACCACCGGTTATGTACATGGTGCAAACACACCAATCGGAATTTATGAAAAATTCCACTACCCTATTTATATCGACAACGAAGCTCAAAGACAGGGTCAAATTTTAGTCTCATCAGGCCAAGTTGGTCGTTCCGTTGAATTAGACGCTAACGATTTAGTTAAATTAGTTAACGGAAAATTCGTGGATATCGTTAAATAATCCGTAACTATTAATGAATGCCTCGCCATTCGTCTATAAACTCATTAACAAATTCCTGCATGAACTTCTGACGATTAGTTGCGATTTTCTTCGCAGCATTTGTATTCATTAAGTTTGGCAATTTAAATAACTTCTCATAAAAGTGATTAATTACCGTTGTATGTTTACGGTATTCGCTTTTGTCCATATTCTGGCGAGGTGTTTGAGCGGGGTCATAAATGGTATCGCCAAAGTGACCCCCAAAATACATAGCGCGAGCGACGCCGATGGCGCCAATTGCGTCTAGTCGATCCGCATCTTGGACGATTTGACCATCAATTGATAGAGCATATTGATGAACCAAATTAGCACTATATGACATGTGGGTGATGATATCCATCACCGCATCAATTTCAGTATCAGTGTAAGCAAGACTCTTTAGTTTTGTTTGGACTGATGCTTCTTGCTTATCGACATCGTCAACAAGTTTATCATCAATCACATCATGTAAGTATGCAGCGGTAATGACAATCTTTTCATTCACACCATCTGTTTGTTCCGCAATTATTTCAGCTAATGACACAACTCGTTCAATGTGGGCAAAATCATGTCCGGTGGTATCATCTTGTAGTTGTGATTTCACATATGTACGTAATTCTTCTAAAGTTTCCATCAAAACATCCCCCTGTGATTTATTTCTATTTTAGCTGATTTAGATTTAATTCGATACAAAAAACGCCCTACAACTTGTAGGACGTTTTTTTATTATTCATGTGTCATATCAGCGAAAATTTCATTAGCAATCAAACGGTTCACAATCGTGTCCGCAATAGCACTCAATAAGTTTTCGATATCTGTCCCATCATGCTGGACTTGTTCGCCATCAGCAATATGGTGCAATCTTTGCACTAGCATTTCGATAAATTCATCGTAGGCTTGCTTGGGAAATTGTTGTTTGGTAACTTCATCAATTCCTTGTCGAATATCCTTAATTGAGAAAACTGGTTTTAATAAACTGATAATAATAATATCTGCCACATGGACAGTTTGATATTTTTTCTTTACTGGCGCAAATGTCGCCTTATTTTTTACGTAATTATTTACCATTGACTTAGTGACTGTATCCATCCCTAATGGTCCGATAGCTTCATTTACGACAGCCACTAGTTGATCCATGTATAAATCAAACTTAGGAAGTTCTTCCCACTTAGGGAGGGTTACTTCTTTCATTTGATTTTGCCATTTAGTGTACTTGCTGTTCATTCGATCACCCCGTTAACGTAATTATATCACATCAACTAGTATAAAAAACTAGCTTAAATAGCATCGCTAAATTTTTCTGGGTTCATTTTAACTAACACACGGTGAACAATTGAAGAAATCAAGATAAAGACTGGAACAGCAGTTACCACCACAATTGATGCTGGAATAATAATTGGCATCGTAAAGACGTCAACTAATGAAAACGCCTTAGGGAAGAATAAGAATATCGCCGCAAAGATAACAATCGATGGTGCGATAATTGAAATCTTAACATTATTCAATGGACGAGATGCTTTAAATAAAGCAATCCAGTACACGCATCCGGTTACCAACACACTAATTGTAGCTCGTTGAATATAATTAAAGTCGAAAGCTTTTCCAATGTAGATAATCAAGACCACATATCCCACGATAGTAATCGCAGCTGGTAATGCGACTTTATAAATCTTGGAACTAAACTGGTTAGTTACTCTTTGATAGTTAGGGGCTAATGCCAATAAGAATGATGGTAATCCCACCATAAAGGTATTGATTGGTGTCAATTGAATAGGTTGGAACGGATAACTATGAATACTAAACATAAATAGAATCGAAAGTGACAACGAGAACATTGTCTTAATTAAATACAATGAAGCGACACTTCCGATGTTATTGATAACACGACGTCCTTCTGCTAAAACATCAATCATCGCAGCAAAGTTAGAATTAATCATTACAAAATCCGCAATTCCCTTTGTGCTTTCACTACCGGATGCCATCGCAATTCCACAGTTCGCTTGTTTCATTGCTAACATATCGTTAACCCCGTCACCTGTCATGGCAACGGTATTACCATTTAATTGGTAAGCACGAATCAAACGTTTCTTTTGTTGTGGCGTTACTCGACCAAAGACCACGTATCGTTGCACCAATTCTTGATAGTCAGCATCAAATTCAACAGTTGTCATGTCAACAAAGCGGTCACTGTGATCTAAGCCCACTCGTCGCGCAATCGCACTAACCGTTTTAGGATCATCCCCTGAAATTACACGTAAAGCAACACCTTGTTGCTTAAAGTAATCAAGGGTAGTTGCTGCATCCGGGCGAATTTCATCACTGATTAAAATTAAACCTAATAATTCAACATCATCCAATGGTTCTTTCAACGAACGATGACTTTGGACTAACGCTAAGACACGGTAACCTTGGTTCGCATATTCATCGATTGTCTTTTGGGTTGATTCATCCATTTCAGGAACAATAAATTGAGGTGCTCCCATAACAAAATTACCATCGTCAGTTTCGACTCCACTCCACTTTGTTTCTGATGAGAATGGGAATTTACTACTTAAGGTTAATTCAGGGTCATCAATCGCCTTTTTAATCGAAGTCGAAGTTTCGTTATCGTCTTCAAACGCGTATACGATGCGACCCAGAGTTTGTTTTAATGCGGCTTCTGAATGATTTTGAAGTGGTAAGATTTTTTCAAATTGAAGCTTACCAGTAGTAATAGTTCCGGTCTTATCCAAACAAATCGTATCAACACGGGCTAGAGTTTCAATCGCTGGCAATGCTCTAACTAAGACCTTATGACGAGCTAGTTTAGCAGCCGACACAGCTAGAGTGACTGATGATAATAGAACCAATCCTTCTGGAATCATTCCAATCATCGCCGCAACCGTTCCTAGCAAAGCTTTATTGATGTCGTCACCACGAGCTAATTTGGTAACTAGTAGTAATGCCCCCAATGGCACGATCACAAAGGTAAGCCATTTAATAATCTTGTTGATGGTTTTCAACATCTTACTATCAGAATCTTTATGAGTACGTGTCACTTCAGATTCCATTCGGTTAACGAATGTTTCATCACCGACTTCAGTCGCCACGATGCGGGCGCTTCCACTAATAACAAAACTTCCTGATGTAATCGCATCACCGTGTTGCTTTTCGATTGAATTAGTTTCACCAGTGATTTGAGATTCATCAACTTGAAGTGATTCGGATGTTAAGACTTTTCCATCAATAGGAATTTGGTCACCATGACCGATTAATAAGACGTCGCCTAGGACGATTTGATCCGGTTTTATCTCTTTGGTATGACCATCTCTGACTACCCGAATTAAACCTTCAGATAAAATCGCCATCTTATCTAATTGTAATTTCGAACGAATTTCTTGAATACTACCAATGACGGTGTTGGAAATCGCAATCACTAAAAACAAAAGGTTTTTGTAATCGCCAGTATAAAAGACCATCGCAGCTAAGACGATGTTAATCAAGTTGAATAACGTGAACGTATTCGTTTTTAAAATTTGCGGAATCGTTTTAGTAAAACCAGTGCGCTTAATATTATGCAAACCTTGGTTATACAAACGTTTTGCTTGTTCTTCGGTTAAGCCCTTTTGGCTATCGATTTTAGATTGCAATATCAACACCCCTTTTAGATGTAAAAAATTTGATTTATCGGCTTTTAATGAACTATCATAAGGATGGTTAAACTAAAAAGGAGGCCTTTTATATGCCTAACTCAATTTCAGATACCATTAAACTAAATGACGGTAACCAAATGCCTATTTTAGGATTTGGAACCTACAAATTAGCTGATCAAGATAGTATGGACGCTGCCATTGATGCAGCGTTTAAGGCTGGTTATCGATTATTTGATACTGCCCAATTCTATAATAATGAACATCTACTAGGAAATTCAATTAAAAAGCTACAAATTAACAGAAATGAAATATTTATCACCACAAAAATACCAGAACCAAAACAAGGTTATCAATCCACTTTAGATGCGATTGATGAATCATTAGCTAATCTCCAAACTGATTACATTGATTTATTGTTGGTGCACTGGCCTGTCCGTAGCCACTTCTTTGAAACTTGGCGTGCCTTTGAAGATGCCAAAAAAGCAGGAAAAGTGAAGTCAATTGGGGTAAGTAATTATCACCAAACTCATTTGGATTTATTAAAGACCCAAGCAACTGAAATGCCAGCCGTTAACCAAATCGAAGTGCATCCCTACCTAAGTCAAAAATCAATGTTGGCTGCCAATAACGAAGAACAAATCGTGACCCAAGCATGGAGTCCTATGGGCCGTGGAGCCACTTTGCACGATGAAACAATTCAAGCGATCGCTAAAGCACATGGTAAGTCAGTCGCTCAAGTCATATTAAGATGGCATCTACAAAACGGTGTCGCGATTATTCCAAAGTCCAGCACTCCTGAACGAATCTTGGAAAATGGCGACTTATTCGACTTCGAATTATCAGATCACGAAATGCAATCAATTGATGACTTAAAT
The DNA here is from genome assembly GCF_040369555.1 of Apilactobacillus pseudapinorum. Lineage (NCBI taxonomy): Bacteria > Bacillati > Bacillota > Bacilli > Lactobacillales > Lactobacillaceae > Apilactobacillus > Apilactobacillus pseudapinorum. The sequence continues at coordinate 86,326 of NZ_BAABVU010000026.1, read as the reverse complement.
CAAGATATGCGTACTGGTGACGACCCCGAAGTAGTTTATGAAATTGAACACCAATATCCTCGTCATAAATAATTTAATTAAAAAGTAATTATATTAGGTGTATAATTACTTTTTAATAATACATATATAAGGGGTTTTAAGTTATGGGTTTAATCATTTTTGCAATTGTTTTAATGTTTGTCCTTGTCGGAATTGGCTTTGCAATTGTCTTCACCTGCCTTTTCGTCGCTTGGCTATTTAGTTTATATTTTGATCGCGACGAAAGAAAACGCGCAAGTCGTGAAATGGATTTACAAACGCAACAAACAGAACAAATGGTTAATCGTCTAAAAGCTCAAAACCAACAAATGAGAGAACAAATTTCCCGTCGTGAACAGGAAAATCACAACAATAATTAATGAATCTATAATTTTTTGTTTACAATTTTTTTATTTAGCGTTAAAGTGTAAATAACTTAATAATTTATCTAAGGAAGAGGCGCAGATGTTAAGAGTAGCTTAGGAGAGCCATTTAGGTGGTGTTGATACTAAGTTAAAGGGACATTTGCCGAAACAATTAGTTTCCTAAAAAACTAACTTGTTGGGTCCTAGTTGAATAAGCTAGGGACTGTCGTGAATGGAGATATTCACGGGGTGCTTTTAAGATTATACGTAGAGAAATTTAACACGATAATAATTTTAAAAGGACTATTCTAATTCGAATAGTCCTTTCTTATTGAGTAGGCCCCCTTTTGATAACAACAATCAATTGGTGGCCTTTTTCTTTACCTTAGCACTCTTCTTTTGAGAGGAGAATGATTTTTATGGATAAGGTTTCAGTCAACAAGAAGATTTCAACGATGGGATTGGTTTTAATTATCTTTTCAACCATTTTTGGAATTTCAAATTCGCAAACAGCATTTTATCAAATGGGATACTCAAGTATTCTCTGGTATGTATTAGGAGCAGTGCTATTCTTCATTCCTACTAGTATGATGTTCGCTGAATTTGGTTCATCATACAAGGATGCTCACGGTGGAATTTATTCCTGGCTTGAAAATTGTATCGGTAAAAAGTGGGCATTCATCGGTAGTTTTACTTGGTTAGCCGGATGGATCATCACTTTAGTTTTCATGTTAACTACAATGTGGATTCCACTAGCCGTTACTATTTCAGGACATGATACTACTGGTAGCTGGCACATCGGTTCACTGGATTCAACCGCAACTGTTGGGATTTTAGGTATTATCGTGATTGTAATCGTAACTTGGTTAGCAAACCACGGTATGAAGTCAATCGCGAGCCTATCTTACTTCAGTGGACTTATCGGAATTTTCGATATGGCAATTTTCATTTTACTATCAATTTTTGTTTTAGCAGCTAACCATGGTCACTTTGCTGAACCAGTTACTGCCCATGCATTAATTCACTCACCAAACCCTGCATTCCAATCACCAATTGCTGTATTTTCATTCCTAGTTTACGCAATCTTTGCATATGCTGGTATGGAAACATTAGGTAGTATTACCGACAACACTAAGAACCCTAAGAAGACTTTCCCACGTGCCGTGGTGATTGCAACTGTAATCATGACTGTTGGATACTTAGTTGGTATTTTACTATGTGGAATTAGTACTAATTGGCTACATACTTTAAGCGGTTCAAACGTTAACTTAGGTAACGTCCGTTTTGCATTATTAACTAACTTAGGTTACGTCTTCGGTCACAACTTCTTACACTTAAGCGTTGCGCAATCACTAATAGTTGGTCAATGGGTAACTCGTATCACTAGTTTAACTGGATTCCTAAGTTACGCTGGGGAATTTATTTTCCTAACATATGCACCAATCAAGTCATTTATCGAAGGTTCACCAAAGGAACTATGGCCAAGTCGTTTAACTAAGATTAACCGTTTCAACGTCCCTGCCAATGCTCTTTGGGCACAATGTTTCGTCATTGTCTTAATCATTGCTGGTATTTCCTTCGGTGGATCAAGTGCCCAAACTTTCTACACTATCTTAACTGACATGAACAACATGACAACAGCAGTGCCATACCTATTCTTGGTTGTCGCATTCCCAGTATTTAAGAAGCACATCACCCAAACTAGTGATAATTTCGTCTTTTACAAGAATAAGTGGTCAACTTGGATTACTTCTATCGTGACAATTTTAGCATTAAGTTTTTCAATTATTTTTACCACCCTACAACCACTATTACAAAATGACTTCCAAACCGCATTCTGGACACTATTTGGACCCGTCTTCTTCATCATCATTGCATGGAGTTTTTACCACCGTTTCCAAAACAGAATTCCAGATTAATGCAAAAAATAGTTTGACAGTCTAAATTTTTTGATATATTCTAATTGCAACTTGAAAGTAGTAATTCAAATCAACTAGTTAAGCGAGTATCTGATTTAGTGCAACGAGATACCTAGTTCTTGAATGAAGGCAGTCAAGCTATATCAATTGAATCGAAATCTTAATGCGCATTAAGAACCAGAGGTATCAAGTGTGAGCTTGATATAAAATAAGGTGGAACAGTGTTGAAACGCCCTTGTACGAAAGTACAGGGGCGTTTTTTATTACTAAAGGAGTATCAAATTATGTATGATTTTTCAAAAGAAGATCCAGAGATTTTTAACGCCATTCAACAAGAACATCAACGTCAAGACAATGTGATTGAATTAATCGCATCAGAAAACATCGCATCACAAGCAGTTTGCGCCGCCCAAGGCTCTGTGTTAACCAATAAATATGCGGTAGGTTATCCCGACAAACGTGTCTATACCGGAAACGAAGCAATTGATGAAATTGACAAGATTGCGAAACGTCGTGCCGAAGAACTATTCAATGCTGAATACGCCAACGTACATCCCCACTCAGGAAGCCAAGCTAACCAAGCGGTTTACGCTGCTTTCCTAGAACCCGGCGACAAGATTTTAGCAATGAGTGAACACGCTGGTGGTCACTTTACCCACGGTCAAAAACATAACTTTTCCGGTCAACTATACGAATCACATTTTTACGGTGTGGATCCAGAAACTGAATTACTGGACTTCGAAAAAATTCGTGAAATCGCCTTAGAAGTCCAACCTAAGTTAATCATCGCTGGTGCTTCCGCATACAGCCACGTGATCGATTGGACTGAATTCAGAAAAATCGCTGATGAAGTTGGTGCCATTCTAATGGTCGATATGGCCCACATCGCTGGTTTAGTCGCTGCTGGTGTGCATCCTAATCCAGTTGAAGTCGCTGACGTAGTAACTTCAACCACTCACAAAACTTTACGTGGCCCTCGTGGTGGACTAATTCTAGCTAAAGCCAAATACGCGGAAAAACTAGACTACGCCGTTTTCCCAATCTCACAAAGTGGTGCCTTAGAACACGTTATTGCTGCTAAAGCGGTAGCATTAGGCGAAGCACTTCAACCATCATTCCATCAATACGCAATTGACGTCATTAAGAATGCTCAAGCAATGGCTGCCATCTTCAACCAAGATGACAAGATCCGCGTTGTTTCTGGAAATACAGAAAATCATGAAATGACTTTAGATTTAAACCAAACCGGTCTAACTGGTCATCAAGCTGCCGAATTACTTTACAGTGTCGGCATCGCCACTAACAAGGAACTATTACCACTAGAAGACGGTAATACTATGGAAGGAATCCGTATCGGAACTCCTACTATTACCAGTCGTAACTTCGATGAAAGTGACGCTGAAGAAGTCGCTGAAATCATTATCAAAGTATTAAATAACCCTAGTGATGACGCCCTATTAAATGACGCCCGCGAACAAGTTAAAGCACTAGTTGCTAGTCATCCTATTAATAGATAAAAATAAAAAAGCACTGACGTGCTTTTTTATTTTGGATTATTTAAGATACTGTTGATTACGTAGTACACCACAATTGAAACTACTAGCCGTTTATTAGTAATCACATTTTGGTAAATACTGTGTAGCCAACTCTTCAAGTAATCTCCATGATTATTAACGTTGTCATTAATGATCTGATTATTGCTCTTAATATAGTAGAAATTGACCATAAAAAACGCCACAATCAAAAGCAAATATACTAACGCCAATAAGAAATTAGCTGAAATCAGGCTAAAAATAAGAGCGAATAAATTAAAACCAACAACTGATAAGTAAATTGTGTACACTATGACGCTTAGCGCTTTACTTTTAAAAAGTGATGCAACAGTGTAATAAATTATTAAAAACGCCATTGGTACCAGTTTATAGTAGAAATTAATTGGTCTTATTGATATCGCGAGGTTAAATTGATTATCAGTAAGTGTCCATGTGATTAAAGCAAAAATGACAATTGCGACTGCACTGTAAATCAAAATGTTTTTCTCGAATTTTTTTGTTTCCATTGTTGATGACTCCTTTTACACATTGGATGAATACTTAATAGATAATACCACCAAATATCCAATACTGATAGCAGACATTAACATTAATGCAAACCACCCAGATATAGTTGATAATCCAGCTGCTAACACCCCGGCAATCGCCGAACCAATTGGTAAACCAAAAGTCACAATCGTGTAGAAAGCGCCCATTCCTCCACCAACTTTATCTTCCGGTAAATTTTTAATGATAAAAGCGTCAATTTTTGGATTAGAAATCCCAGCAAAATAACCACTTAAAAAGATTAATACTAATAATAGGTATACGTTTGGCAAAGCAACTATTGATAACGGAATGATAAAGAACATCATCATTTCAAAAATTAAGTTATGTTCAATTGTCATAGCATAGAATCGGTTAAATGGAATCACTGATCCCATAATCATTCCTAAAACCTCAATCGTATCAACAGCTGCAACCGTAAATCCAAAATTAAACAATGTTAGCGCATGATTACCTAAAATCGTAATACTTAGCAATGTGGTTTGTAATGCGCCAATTAAATTAAAAGCAGTAAAGATGATTAAAAAGTGTTTCAACTGTTTAATCTTAATTATGTACTTAAAGTTTTCTTTGATGCTTTCAAAATTATCCTTGTTAAAGGCATAAAAAGATTCCGTACTAGTCTTCTTAGGTTTTGGTTCATTAACCTTAATATTATGTAAGACTATCAGTGATAGGAAAAATGAAAAGGCATTGATCAATGCGAAGACAGCAAAGTTAAAATGAATTAAAGTCAGGATGAAGGCACCGATTGGACCACCAATCAAATCCAAGGTTTGAGAAATTCCACTTTGCACCCCGCGCACCTTCGCTAAATCATCAGACGAAACGTGTTTCTTTAGAATTGGTAACTGCATGTATGAACTAAACGTCCCCAGCATGTCACTCATGACGTTAATTAGTAAAACTAACCCGAAGACTAACCAGTTCTTTTCAATGTTAATGAACATTGATAGGAATAAATATAGAAGAATTTGTGCAACTCTAACATTAATTAACCCTTTAAACTTACGACTAACCTTATCGGCAAAGAAACCCAATAAGAAATTCAGTAAAAACGGAATTGTTGAAATAATACCGACTGCTGAAATCGCAATCTTGGCATTCGGTGTGTGACTTGCATAGATAACAAACACAATATTAAATAAAGTCGTGCCAATGCCATTAAGCACACCCGAATAAAAGAGCTTTCTGACGACACTGTCTTGTTTGAAGATTATCATCCACAGACCCCCTTTTGATAAAGTTTATTGCATTTTTATAATCATAATTTAATGATTGTCTAACAATACCATTATACCAGTTAGGGTTCAAACTTATTGTATGTAAAATAAAAAAGACCATCTTGAGAGAGAGCGGTCTTTTTTGAGAGAGATAAGAGATAATTTTAGAGAGATGAGAGGTCTCCCTAATATCAATAAATATGAGTTAACTGATCGCCTTATGCGAACAACTGTTCTTATTATATATGACGATTCAGAAAAACACAAGTGATAATATAAAATATTTAGTATAAATAAGCAAGTGTTTATAACCAAATAATGTAAATTTTAATAAGAAATTAATTATTTGTTCGCTAAATGCCATCGTATCAACATCTTAAAATAATGGTAATTTATTGATATCTTCAATTATTCGATTAATTTTTTCATTAATATCCAATTCATCTAGTTGTTTTTCTAATTCATCAATTTGATCATATGGTTGAAATTGTTCTACTAATCGTTCTCTACCATACGAATCATCCCTTTGTTGGTCCAATTGAATCGTTTGGTCTAACGTTAGATTTAAATAATAAACTAAAGTTTGTTCGCCAAACATTTTAATAACGTTCTTAATTGATTCTGCATAAATATCTTTAGGTAGTTGGCCTTCAATGATGACGTATTCAAAACGCTTTTGACCATATTGCGCTAACTTAGTCATGGTTTGAGTGTCATCATCTGCAGATGGTTGAATTAATAATGTTTTATTGATGCCAAGTTGTTCTTGGAGTTTAGCAGCTAATGTTGTTTTACCGCTGGATTGGTTACCACGGATGATAATTAGTACTGGTTTCATATTCGACCTCTTCTTTTTTGGAGGAATTTTCCCCTCCCCTATTCATCAGGTCTAATTATACCAAAATAAAAAACAGCCCTATGAATACAGCTGTTTTTGTTTTATATTATTTTGCAACCCAAGGTCTAGCAACGTATCCAGTGTGAGTTGAACGTGCGTAGATGCTTGAAATTTGCACACGTGGTGGCCAACTTTCAATCATCTTGTCATTACCTAAGTATAATGCCACGTGCCAAATAGTTTTAGTGCCTGGTTGGTAGTAGAAAATTAAATCTCCACGTTTTCTTTGGCTAAATGGAACAAACTTAAATTTCTTAGAAGCCCATAGACGACGTGAGTTCCATTCGTTGCCAGGATGTGCATGTTGGATCGCACTAACTGGCGCAGGATTAATTCCACCAGCATATAGAGCTTGAACCACTAAACCAGAACAATCGTTACCATACTTAGGACTTGAAGATGCACCATAAATGTATGGATTACCTAAGTACTTATATGCTTCTTTAATAGCTGCTTCAATGTGGGCTTTGTTACCTTGAGTGATCTTAGCACCTAGTGGAGCAACGTATTTATCGATATCGTAGAAGTCACTCTTCTTGAAACCTAGTTTAACCCAGGTTTTAACGTCTACGTTACCAGTGACTTTTAGATTGTGCTTACGTTGGAAGTTTTCCACCGCTAGTTTAGTAGCATAGTTGTATTCATAGTGACCAGTACCAATTGGTCCCATGTTAATACCTAAACGACGCATAATCTTTAAAGTCTTGATTCCTTCGTAACCGACTTTAACGGTATAACCAACCTTCCCCACCGGTTCAATTTGTTTATCAGAAATTTGATAATATTGTTTGGGATTTTGGTAAACATGTGCAGATGCATCAACATTATGTAGTAGTGAAACAGTTCCAAATGATGCAACTACCAAAACCGCAAACCAAATCTTATTTAGTCTTAGCATAGTAAGTCCCCCTAGTAGTTATAACAATATTATATTACTCCTATAACATGTCTAATTTCTCTTAAGATTCCTTAATATCAATTAAGAATTCTTAATAAATTTAATGTGATTATTAGATTATAATTAATCTTATCAATTCCATTGGGGGAAACATTAATGAAGAAGTCAGTTTATAAAATGAGCTTGTTTTTAATTAGCATGACGTTCTTGATTGCGATGACTAATGTGAATGCAGCCAAGGCGGATGCATCTAACCCGTCTGCGACAGCAACAAGCACTGATACAAGTAGTACTACCAACAATACATATACACCGGGGGATAATAGCAGTTCTTCGAACCAAACTAATTCGCAAACTACTGGCGATAACAGTTCGAACAACTCTACTAACGCGCAACCAAATGTTGATACCAATAACTACTACCAAGTAATTTCAACACAAAGCGTCAGTGGTTCTGTTGCAAAGTTTTAAATCTACTATCAAATAAGGTAGAATAATAGAAAAAGATAGCAGGAGGAATGACGATGAATCATTTTAAAGGAAAGCAATTTCAGCAGGATGTGATTATTGTAGCCGTGGGCTACTATCTTCGTTATAACCTTAGCTATCGTGAAGTTCAAGAAATCTTATATGATCGTGGCATTAACGTTTCTCATACGACGATTTATCGTTGGGTGCAAGAATATGGCAAACTACTCTATCAAATTTGGAAAAAGAAAAATAAAAAATCCTTTTATTCATGGAAAATGGATGAAACGTACATCAAAATTAAAGGAAAATGGCATTATTTGTATCGAGCCATCGATGCAGATGGTTTAACCTTGGATATTTGGTTACGTAAAAAACGGGACACACAAGCAGCCTATGCTTTTCTTAAGCGGTTAGTGAAGCAGTTTGATGAACCGAAGGTTGTAGTCACAGATAAAGCCCCCTCTATTACAAGTGCCTTTAAGAAACTAAAAGAATACGGCTTTTATCAAGGGACAGAACATCGTACCATTAAATACCTGAATAATTTGATTGAACAAGACCATCGTCCAGTAAAGAGACGCAATAAATTCTATCGAAGTTTACGCACTGCCTCACCCACGATTAAAGGTATGGAAGCCATCCGAGGATTATATAAGAAAACCCGAAAAGAAGGCACTCTCTTCGGGTTTTCGGTCTGTACTGAAATCAAGGTATTATTGGGAATCCCAGCTTAAATCATAGATACCGTAAGGGATTTTATTCTTTATTTAAAACTTTGCAACAGAACCGGTTGGATTAAGACATCCGCACTAGATTCATCCTCATATAAGATCAACCATGTCCCGCTAATCGGTCAATTACCACAACTACCTACTGGTTGTGAAATTACCGCTGTGACTATGATGATTAATTATCAAAATAAGAGTAACTTAAAGAAAACAGATTTGGCGAAAGAAATGCCAAAGAGCAAAAATCCAAATAAAGGATTCGTCGGCGATCCATTTAAAAAATCAGGTTGGTACATTTTCCCACCCGCTTTGATGAATCTAGTTAAAAAACACCTAGGATCTAGTAAGTTATTTACTGGTAAATCCACTAAATTCCTAAAGAACTACCTTCGAAAAACTGGTCACCCGCTTGTGGTATACGTAGGAGATATTGATAACTTTCCTAATCACGCTGTTACCATGACTGGTTTTGACAAGAATCACATTTACTTTAACGATCCTTGGACTAAAAAGAGAACATCATTAACCAACGCTAAATTTGAATACCATCGTAAGTATGTTCAAAAAAAGGCAATTGGATATTAATAAAAAAGCAGTAAGTCTTAGACTTACTGCTTTTATTTGTTTTCATATTCAGCTAAAACACGTTTCCATTCAGAAACATGTTCTGGTGTATCTGGCTTAGGCATTAACATGTAGTTAAACTTAATGTCGTCGTTGTCCTTAGCTCCTTTTGTGGCTTCAACAACTGGACGTAACTTCCAGCCCAGCATTGGATTAATAATCTTAGATGTATCCATCTGATCATCTCCTTATGTATTTGCCACCATTATATACGTATACTTTATAAATGAGAACTAAACTGTTTATTTTTTGTTCAAAATTGGTAGTAAACGAGTTGCGACTAAAGCGGCTACGATTGCTTTTAAAACATCGCCTGGAATGAATAAGCAATTAGCTAAGAATGACTTATCTAACCCAATGTGACTTTGGAATGAAATGAAAACAATCGCAATTGCATAGGCAATCACTACACTGACAATCAATGTGTTGATGAATAAATTAGTGAAACGGTTTGGATCAAAGAAGCGACTCAATGCATTTCTGAAGAACGCCATCAAACTTGGCATTAATAGCCATGATAATAGGTAACCACCAGTAGGTCCGGCGAAGATTACTAGTCCCCCACGGAAACCAGTTAAAACAGGTAATCCGACAGCCACTAAAATCATTAATAGTAATACTGAAATGGTCCCCTTTTTAGCGCCTAGTAATAAACCAGCTAGCATAATCCCAAAGTTTTGTAGCACAATTGGTACTGGAATAACTCCGATTGGAATCGCTGGAATAAATGCTAAGGCAATAATCAAAGCTGTCATTAAGGCAACTTCTGTAATATCTCTACTTTTCATATGTATCCCCTTTATTGTTAACTAATTATTTTTATACGGTTAACAATTTGATATAATACAAATTGTTAACTAAAATGTCAAATGGAGTAACTAATCTGGGAGGAAAAGTATGATATACGGAATTCAAATTGATAACAGCGGGCGTTGTGTCCATTACCGTAAACATAACGATGTTGCTGCAATGCAATGTGATCAATGTCATCAATACTACGCATGTTATCAATGTCATAACCTAATTACCGATCATCGATTTATGCCCATCAGCGTGCATAAGACGCTTCCTGTAATGTGTGGAAAATGTGAACATCAATTAACTTATCAAGAATATCGTCAATCGACATGTCCTTATTGTTTTGCTCAATTTAACCCTCGTTGCATGTTGCACCGAGATTTGTATTTTAAAGACTAAAAAAGCCACTGTGTAGTGGCTTTTTTATTTATTCTTTTACTAAGTGTGATACCTTGTGCTTCTTTTGATTCTTTTCACCCTTTTTGATGCTCTTTTTTAACTTACTAATTTCTTTTAGTAGTCGTTTCTTTTCCGCCTTAGTTAACTTACCTGATTTTAACTTAGCAGATAAAGAGCTTAATTGTACTTTATTGGCCTTAACATTAGAAGCTTGAATGGATTTTTTAATCAAGTTTTCTTGATGCAAAATTGCTTTCTTTTCTGCCTTAGTTAGGTGCTTGGATTGAAGTTCTTTTTGAATATTAGCTAATTTCTTTTTACTATTGCTAATAGACTTTTTCAATTGAGCTACTTGTTTAGAAACTGAGACCGGAGTTGATTGTTTGATAACGTTTGCAATCTTTTTAGCAGGTTGGGTAGTTTTGCTAATACTTGATGAATCGCTACTAATTTCGGATTTTAACTCGTCTTCTGAAGTTGAAGTTTTGTTTGAAACTGGTTTAGAACTAATCGTTGGCTGACTAGTAACTGTTTGTTTAGTGTTTTTACCCTTATCTGGAGTTGATTTATTATTAACTGGCTTACTAGTTGCCGTTTGGGAATTACTATTTGCTAAACCGTTATCATTATTTGAAGAAGGAGTTGAATCCTTGCTTGTATTTGGTTTAGTTGTGTTCTCATTGTTTTGGTTTCGTAGTTACGGTTGTACCTTTATTTATGCTATTTGGGGTAGATGTAACAGTAGCTGGAGTTGTTGTAACTGGGTTAGTATGCACATCAACAACATTGAAATTAGATACAGATTGATCTAATTGACTCTTCAACGTATTAGCATCATTATCAAAATCGGTGCCATCCAATGATTGAAGATAAAATTCATTATTAGAATCGTTTTTAACATCTTGAACTTTGTTATATACATCCATAATACTGTCTTTAATTGCAGAATTATTAGTAAATTGGTTTGATGCTGCTTGTTGTTCCTTAACTAATTTATCTTGTAGTGCTTCAACTGCAGCAAGTTTAACTGACAATGTTGCTTTTAATTGTTCAGCTGAGGGTAAACTTTTTAGTGAATCATTAATACTATCTAAATCATTTTTTAAATTAGTATCATCTTCGTCAGAAGATGTATTATCGTTTACATTTTTGGTTTGCGCTGAATCATAATTACTAACATCATTACTCAAAGTGTTAAATGATTTTTGTTGATTCATTGCATCATTTAAAGAATTACTCATTGTATCTAATCTATTATTAACACTTTGTTCTTTGTTATCAATGTCGGCATCTGAAACAGCGATATCTAATTGATTAAGTTTATCATCAATGTTGGATTCCATATCACCAATTTGACTATATTCATATTGTTCATTTGATGCATTTTGTACTTTTTCAATCGAACTTAGCCCTTTATCTAATTGATCTAATTTACCGTCAACATCAGATTCCATATCAGTGGTTTGATTAGCTTCAACTTCATCCACTTTAGCTGGGTCTTTTAATTGATTAAAAATATTATTCTGATTTGAGGCTGCTTTATCGATTGCATCATTTAATGTATCCAATTTATCATCAATGCTATCTTCTACATCTGCATTTTCAATTTTATTAAAATTATCAGTTGCCTTAGTTTGAATATTAGCAGCTTTATCAACTTGTTGTTCAACTATATCTAATTTTCTATTAATTCTTTTTTCTAACTTATTGATTTCATCATTTGCTTTTTTAACGTTATCAATATGTTTTTTATTAATTAAATTGTAGATATCGCGGTCCAACGACTTAACTTGATTCTTAACATTTTGTTCTTCAGAAGATACCAAATTGCTTGAATCATCATCATCTAATAAATCACTATCAACGTTCTTGCTAGCATTTAGATAATTTTGTGCATCATTTAGTGCTTTAGTTATGTAATCTAGTTTGAAATTAATTTGATTATTTAATCCCTGGAATGTTTGATTATCTTCATCATTTTCAGTATTTGCAATTTGTTGATTATTAGAATTAATTGCATCTTGAATGTTTTTCTCGTATCTAGTTTCAGCATATGTAATTTCACCACTGTAAAAGCAGTTTAATTGATGTGCAATTTGAATCGCTAGTTTAATTAAATCCGCATCAGAAGTTGTTTTTGATTGACTAGTATTAGCTTTTTGCTGATTTGAATTATCTTTAGCTTCAGCGTTGGCAACTTGATAGCTTTCTGAAAGGTATGACATTAAAATAACCGTCAATGGAATTATGGATAGTGTTAATTTTTTTAGATTTTTTCTCATAATATTCCTCCAATTAAAATAATTTTATAATAACATTAAACTTATATTAACATGGATTTTATCAAACCTTAAGAAAAACTTAAAAATTTATAATTTTTTTGTACAAAAAGATCTAAAAAGTATAAAAAAGCCACTATATAGTGGCTTTTTTTAGTTAATTTGTTGTTGTATTATATGCTTATTAACAATTATAAATCGATGGGGGGGCATCATATTTTGATCAAATCATTAAAAATTGTTATCTGTTTTGACATCATTTATGCTCTATTAAACTCAGCCTTTTTTGTATTTATCTTAAAGCCATACTTTTCAGCAATAAATATGGAAAATACTCTAATTGGTGGAGTAAATATCATTTTTGCAATCTTATTAGTGATTTTTATCTTGAAAATATATGATTGGTTTGTGGACTCTAAAAATGGAACTGTTGGAATGATCGTTTTTCTAATTTTAATATTTTTATTCGTTCGTTTATTTTTAATCCTATAAAAAAAAGAGAATTCAGTCTTCTGAATTCTCTTTTTTATTCATATACCTTTTTTGCAACATCAAATGCTGACCACGCTTTAGGCCAACCGACGTAAAACGATAAATGAGTAATGATCTCGGCGATTTCTTCTTTGGTAATGCCGTTTTGTTTACCAATCTTTAAATGTGCTTCTAATTGAGCGAAGTTACCAGACGCAATTAAACTACTAATCGTAATCATGCTGCGACTCTTGGGTGAAAGTTCTTTTTCACGACTCCAAACTTCACCGAATAAAACATCGTCATTAATTTCTGCGAACTTAGGCGCAAATACACCTAAGTTATCTCTGCCTGCGGTTTGTTTTTTCATCTTAATCACGCTTTGCTGAAGAATTGGCTTGACTGTATTGATTATCATTAACCACTTCTAACCATTCTGGAGTCCCTGCTGTAATCGCAACGTGTGAGAACCAACTATCTTGTGTTGCACCGTGCCAATGTTTGACACCATCGTGCGTAACGACAACATCCCCCGGATGTAATTCACGTGCTGGTTGACCTTCTTCTTGGTATAAACCAGCGCCACCAGTTACCAATAATAATTGATAACCGTCATGGTGGATGTGCCAATTATTACGGCACCCCGGTTCGAAAGTTACATTACCCACTCCTACATTTACTTCTTTTTCGGGACTAATTAAACCGTTTAAATAACTTTGACCGGTGAAAAATTGGGCGTAAGCATCATTCTTATCACCACGGTCAAAAATAATTCCATTCTTTACTTCTTCATTCATTTTGGTGCCTCCTACTCGAATCGTTTTAAATATTCTTCGAAGCTTTCGTCAACTTGATGTTCTAGTTTGCCATCATACCAATCAATTTTATGCGACAAAATTTGTAGGTGAGCTTCTCGTTCTTCAATTTCAGCTAAGCTACGTTTTCTAACTTGTTGTAGTAATTCTTTGCGGTCTTCAATCGTTGAATCACCGACTTTACGTAGCGCAACATAATCTTGGATTTCACTCATCAACATCCCTGTCCCCTTCAAATGTAAAATGAATCCAATCCACTTAACATCTTGGTCATCATAATAACGACGCTCATTTTCATCTCTTTTAGGAACAATCAAATTTTGTTTTTCATAATATCTAAGGGTATAGGTGGTTAAACCAACTTTTTCGGCAAATTCGCCAATGCTGTATTGATTCATAATAAGTCCTTTCTACTAACTTCTTTTCTACCATACTAGTTATAGTTAACTCTAAGTCAAGCGATAAAAAAAGAATCATCTCAAAAGATGATTCTTTTCAAATTATTTAACTAATTTTTTGATTGCTTTTAATAGCGCTTTGCGTTGTAAAACAAGCTTATGATGTGCTTTTTTGCCTAGGTGTTTTTGGTGTAATTCTTTGTTGATTTTTGCTAGTTGTTTCTTGTCAGCAGCTAAAGTTTTAGCGTGTGATGATGATTTCTTTTGGCCACTTACTTCTTTTTCTAACTTAGCAACTTCTGCTTGTAGTGAAGCGATTGCTTTGGCATCAGAATCGTTGTTGTTATTAGATGAAACCGCAGAAGAAATCATTGATTGTACTTGGGTAGTATTAGGTACAATATCACCTGGGTTGGTTTGTTCAATTTTCTTTGAATTATAATCATCCAATAGCATTTCTAAAGAATTATAATCTATATTACTATTTACTACAGAATCTTCTAAATCTGCACGATAGTCAGTATGTGTTCCTGTGTAATTGGTAATAAACATAACATCTCTTCCAGAATCAAAATAATCCGTAACATAGCTACCAGTACCTGTAAATTTATCAGATGCTCCATTTGATTTAGATACATAATTATTATAAGCATCTTGTGCTTCTTGTTTATATCTACTTAAAGCTGATAAATTATCATTCTTACTAGGTAAGTACTTTGGATCATTATCTGAATTAATGTAGGACACTTCAGAATTAATGTAATTAATTATATTTTGTTCATTAGTTGCAGCCATAGTTTCCAAAATTTTATCAGAAATTTGATTCATAACTTTTTTGTTGTTTAAATCATATAGTACATTTTGTTCTTTACTCCCCCAACTATCCGCCTTCGCAGCTACCGGTGCAACGCTAGATAACACCAATAGTGATAAAGGCAATAATACTAAACTCTTTTTGAAACTCTTCAATTAAAACATCCCCTATATGTATATAATAAAATTTTTATATCACATATATTAATATACACCTCTTTGAGAAAAATAAAATAGCGCTAAAAATATTTAGCGCTATCATATTAAAAATTAACCTTCACCACTTCACCGTTATTAATGGTAACTTCTTTACCATCAACATCTAGTAATAAGTGGCCTTGTTTATCAATGCCAGTCACAATTCCTTCAACTGTATCGTTGATTACATCGACACTAACTTTCTTACCATTCAAGAATGATATCTTTTGGTAATCCTCAATGAAGTTAGCTTCCAAATAATTTGGGAATTCTTGTTCAAATCCATTCACGATTAAATCGACCAATCGATTCTTATTGATTTGTTTATCACTAATCGAACCAACTTTATCTTTCAACTCATCCGGAATATCTTGGATGTTTAAACTAATACCGATACCCACAACAATCGCAGATGGTTGCATTAATTCCGCGTCCATCACCAATTCAGTCAAAATACCAACCACTTTTTTATTATTTACATAAATATCATTAATCCATTTAACGTAAAAATCGATTTCCGGATACATTTTCTTCAGTGCTTTCGCAACCACCACTGCAGTCATAGTAGTTAATAAACCCGGATTTAAGTTCTTGGCATCATGAAATGGCACTAGCATACTCATGTATAATCCTGACTTTTCAGGTGAGTAAAAACTACGACCACGACGACCATATCCTTGGGTTTGTTTTTCAGCAATAATTAAATGACGCTTGTCATCATGATTTTGATCATTCAATTGTTTCGCAAATGAATTGGTCGATGTGATTTCTTTTTTAACAATGACATCATATTCAGCATCCAAACCATCTTGGATTAATTGCGCATTCAGTTCATCGTTACCAATGTATTTGTAGCCTGAATTGGTTTTACTTTCAATTTGATGACCTTGTTCTTTTAATTGCTTAATTAATTTCCAAATCATGGTTCTACTAATATCCAATGATTCAGCTAACTGATTGCCAGACACCCATTCATTTTGGTGTGCGATAAACAATTGTAGTAATTGATCAATTTTCATGACGAACTCCTTTGTGTTGTTAAAATAATCATATCATATTTTGACAAATTAATAGAATTAAGACTAGCCATTTTCCTTTAGGAAACGGCTTTTTTAAATGCCAAAAAATTTTTTCATTTTTTATTTGCATTTTTTAAATTCATCTTTTATAATAATCTTCGTTAAGTAAGTTAGTACTCACTCACTATTCAAAAAGGAGAATTTATCATGACTAATAAAATCATTTCAATTAATAATTTAAAGAAAAAATATGGTAAACAAGTTGTTTTAAATGACGTATCATTCGAAGTTAATACCGGTCAAATCGTTGGTCTAATTGGACCATCCGGTGCTGGTAAATCAACCATCATTAAATTAACTCTTGGTATGGAAAAAGCTGATAGTGGTAATTCAGAAGTATTTAACACTCACATGCCTAACCGAAAAGTATTAAATAAAATGGGTTACATGGCTCAATCAGACGCCTTGTATTCCTCACTCACAGCTAGAGAAAATCTTACTTTCTTCGCTAAGATGAGAGAAATCAAAAAAGATTTAATTTCATCAGAAATTGAACGTGTCGCTGAAATAGTAGATTTAACTCAACATTTAGATAAGAAGATTGAAAACTTCTCAGGTGGAATGAAGCGTAGATTATCACTTGCGATTGCATTCCTGGGCAGTCCTCAATTACTAATTCTAGACGAACCTACTGTTGGAATCGATCCAGCATTAAGAAAACAAATTTGGATGGAATTAGGCAAACTCCGTGACAATGGTTGTTCAATTTTAGTAACTACTCATGTTATGGATGAAGCCGAATTAACCGATCGTGTTGCCCTACTAATTGATGGAAATATTATTGCGGATGATACCCCCGAAAATCTAAAAGCTCAATACCAAGTGGATAGTATTGAAAATGTATTTATGAAAGCTGAAGGTGATATGTAATGAAAACTTTATCAATTGCTAGCAGAATTTTAAAAGAAATTTTCAGAGACAAAAAAACATTAGCAATGATTTTTATCGTACCTATTATTGTGATGTCACTAATGTCTTATATTTTTAAGAGTTACAGTAATACGGATGTCAATATCGGTACCATCAATGTTTCTCAACAAGTTGAATCTAATTTAAAGCACGTTAAAAATATTGATATCAAAGAATACAATAATGAAAAAGACGCAAATAAAGCGCTAAAAGATAACAAGATTGATTCATTTATTGTATACAAAGACAATAAGTACACTATGGTGCATGCTAACATTGATGCATCCAAGACCAGTATGACTAAGGCTGCACTACAAGCTGCGCTTACTCAAACTACCATCAAAAATCTATCCAGTGTTGTCGAAAAAGTTATGCCTACTCAAATGAATCAACCCAAAGTTCAATTCGCCAATGAATACAGATACGGTAGTAGCAACACTAATTTCTTTGACAAGATGATGCCTACTCTAATGGCATTCTTCGTGTTCTTCTTTGTCTTCCTTACTTCTGGAATGGAACTATTGAAAGAACGTACTACCGGTACTTTGGACCGTCTTTTAGCTACCCCGGTTAAAAGATCTGAAATCATTTTTGGTTACACTTTAAGTTATGGTGCGATGGCAGTTATTCAAACTGTATTAATCGTATTATTCACTATTAACATTTTAAATATAGAAGTTGTTGGATCAATTTGGTTAATTCTATTAACTACTTTCCTACTATCCATTGTGGCAATTGCTGCCGGATTATTGCTTTCTACTTTTGTTAAGTCAGAATTCCAACTAATGCAATTCATCCCCGTCGTAGTTATTCCACAAATCTTCTTCTCTGGACTAATTCCTTTGGACTCTCTAGATACTTGGGCTAAGGCATTATCATTCATCTTCCCTATCAAATACGCTTCAGAAGCAATTAGTAATGTCATGATGCGTGGCTTTACATTCAGTGGAATTAGTATAGACTTAATGGTAATTATTTTATTCATCGTCGTTTTAACAACCATTAATATTATTGGATTAAAACGCTACAGAAAGGTTTAACCAATGGAAGAAACAACTTACACTAGTTTTAATGATTGGATCGAAAATAGTAAAATGCCTAACGGTAAACGTCAGGTACTAAAATCAGCGATTAAATTATTCGCTGAGAACGGCTACCAATCAACTTCTACTTCATCCATTGCTAAAGAGTGTGGATTAAGTGAAGCAACCGTCTTTAAACACTTTAAAAACAAAAAAGAATTACTTGATACTTTAGTTACCCCAATTGTGAACGAACTTGCTCCATCATTTGGGGAACAATTTATAGAGGCTGTTGATCAAGAAACTTTTAAGCTGGATCAAATGATTGAATATATCATCAGTAACCGGTTTAAGTTTATTGAAGATAACCATGAAATCATCGAAATCATGGTTAATCAATTACTAATTGATAATGAATTGAGAGACCAAATTGAGGATATTATGCTTCCTAAGTTATCATTCATTATTAAAAAAGCAGAAAGATTAATGCAAAACGATGACGACGTAAGAAACGATGTATCAGTTGAAGAATTGTTTAGAATCATTAGCGGTCAGCTATTAGTTTCAATGATTCAAGAATATAAATTCCATCCTCAAAATTGGAATAGTGAAAAGCAAATTGCATCCATGATTAAGATGACCAAAAATGCTATTCACAAATAAAACAAAAAGGCTATCCCCTTTGGATAGCCTTTTTTTGTTGATATATCAACAATGCTAAGAAACTTATCTACCAATTTTTAACTGTTTTTCATATAATTAAAGCATTCATTACATAAAAGGAGCGATGAATCATGCAGTTTGGTGATCGTTTAAAACAACAACGTAAAACCAAAGAATTAACCCAAGATGATGTCGCAAAAAAACTGAACGTTTCTCGTCAAACTATTTCGAGCTGGGAAAACGAAAACAGCTATCCCGACATCAAAAGTCTAATTCAATTAAGTAATTTATACGATATCTCTTTGGATACAATGCTAAAAGAAGATAACGGAATGAAAGAATTTATTGAGAAAAACGATTTACATAAGAAGATGGTTGGCTTAAAATGTTCGCTTTATTCTTCATATACTTTAGCAATCGCATTTTATATTTTGATTATTAACAATTACCAACATGTTAGCCCTGCTATTGCAATATTAGGATTATTAATATATGCCATGTCTTTATGTGTTGTTAATTCATTCAAAAAACTCATGATCAATTTAGGCTTTGACCCGGTTTCGAATCCCATAAATCATATCATCACCAATAAATTCCTTCTCTACATATTTGCGACCATATTTATGATTTCACTAGCATTGTGTTTTTGGCCCGGATTATATTTTATTCCTAGAACCTTTGCCCCATTCTTTATCTGCATTATGATTGACGAGATATTGATTCTAATTTACTACTTACGAAACCGTTAAAAAAGGAGTGCAAATTTATGCAATTTGGTGACCGTTTAAAACAACAACGTAAAATTAAAGAATTAACCCAAGACGATGTCGCAAAAAAACTGAATGTTTCTCGTCAAACGATTTCGAGCTGGGAAAATGAAAACAGTTATCCCGACATCAAAAGTCTAGTTCAATTAAGTAATTTATACGATATCTCTTTGGATACAATGCTAAAAGAAGATAACGGAATGAAAGAATTCATCGAAAAAGACACTCTTCGCAAAAAGATGTCAGGAATAACTTATTTTGTTTTTGCTTTGTATGGATTAATCACAGCTATGTTAATCTGCATCATTAGTAATATCACAAATATTAGTCCTACCTTTCAATTATTGGGCGGAGTAATATTTATACTATCTTTGTTCCTGATGAGTTCCATTGCCAAACTACTTAGGGAATTGGGTTTTATCAATCATTGGAGCCCTATCAATAAATCGCATCACAAAACATTGATATTCTTCGTTGCCGTTGTTATATCGTCCTTTGCTTCTTCATTATTTGTCGGACGTCATATTTACATCCCATTCATAATTTTAATTATAATCTATGAAGTAAGCATATTCGTTTACTACTTAAGAAATCGTTAAAAAGTTATCACACAATTGTGATAACTTTTTTATTTTTTCTCTTGCATTGGAGTCAGCTCCAAGGTTTATACTATTCCATAATCAAGTCAGGAGGTAATCAAAAATGAATATAAATGAAGTTAGTAAAAAGCTATCTATTTCTAAAGACACCATACGTTATTGGGAGAAAATCGGCCTCTTACCTTCCATTCCCAGAAACGCCAGTGGTTATCGAGAATACTCTCAAAAAGAATTTAATTGGGTTTATTACATTAAAGCATTGCGCAATGCTGGTATGTCAATAGAAAGACTTTTAGAATTCGTACATCTATATTTAAAAGATGCTAATGACTTAAATCATCGAAAAGAATTATTAATTCAACAACGAGAAGAGTTGCTAGCTGAAATTACCAAACGACAAGAGACTGTCGATTACTTAACCTATAAAATCGACCATTTCGAAGAACATGTATTAAATCAATATGATGAAAGCAAAGGAGATTAACTATGAATACCAGAAAGCTATCAAACAATACAATTATTCCATCACTAGGATTTGGAGTCTTTCAAGTCCCTAACGAAGGAGCAGCCAAACAAGCGGTTATCGATGCTATTAAATCTGGATATCGTCTAATTGATACCGCTGCCAGCTATGGAAATGAAAGAGAAGTTGGCGAAGGCATTCAAGCTGTAATAGATGAAGGAATCGTAACTCGTGAAGAATTATTTATAACTTCTAAATTATGGGTACATGACGTTACAGCAGATAAAGCTTCACAAGCCATTCAAGATTCATTGAATCGACTAAATTTAGATTATCTAGATTTACTATTAATCCATCAACCATATAATGATGTTTTCGGTGCTTGGAAAGCCATGGAAGCTGCTTATAATAACGGCCAAGTGAAATCAATTGGAGTATCTAACTTCGACATTGCACAAATTACTAATTTGGCTGAATTCAACGATATCAAACCAATGGTGGCACAAATTGAAGTTAACCCATTCTGTCAAAACTTCGCAAAAGTCAAATACATGCAGGAATACGGAATTCAAATTGAAGCCTGGGCACCTTTCGCTGAAGGCAAAAAAGATTTATTTAAAAACGAATTACTTCAATCAATCGGCGATAAGTATAATAAATCCGTTGCTCAAGTGGTATTACGTTGGTTGTATCAAAGAAATATTATTCCATTAGCCAAATCTGTAAAACCATCAAGAATGGCTGAAAATATTAATGTTTTAGACTTTGAATTATCAGATGATGACATGAAACAGATCGAAACATTAGATACCAATAAAAGCCAATTCTTTGATCACCATGATCCAGAAATTATTAAGTGGATGGCTGGAAGAACTATTGAATACTAATTAATAATGAAAAAGACTATCCCACAGGATAGTCTTTTTCATTACTCTTTATCTTGTTGTTGATTTTCTTTTAATAACTTTGCAAAGGTAGTCATTTGACCATATGAGTCAGCACCGTCATTAGGCACTACTACCATGTTAGTGTCTGAATTTGCTAGGTTACTAAACGCTTCAATACTTTGCGCATTAAAGTATTTAGCATCAGCATTCTTCAAAGCTTCTTGAATTTTATCAATACGGTACTTTTCAGCATCCGCTTTAGTCTTAGTAGCTTGGGCATTTGCTTCAGCGGTTGCGACTAGGGCTTCGTTTTGTGCCTTAGTACGTAATTCAACTGACTTCGCATCACCTTCCGCCTTAGAAATTTCAGCTTGGCGTTCACGGTCAGCAGTAAGTTGAGTGTTCATGGCTTCTTGAATCGCCTTACTTGGGGTCAATTCATCAATATTGATACGATCAACGTTGATTCCATAAATATCAGTTAAATCACCAATTGCATCGGCTAATTCTTTGTTGATTTCCTTTGTAGAACCCAACACTTCGTTTAAATCCATACGACCAATGATATCTCTTAAGTGTCCACGCACTAATTGAACCATAGACATTACTGAATCAGTATTTTCGTATTGGTACTTCACAGGTTCAGTAACGTGGAAGTTCAAACTAACGCTTCCTAACACTTCAGCATTATCCTTAGTAATCAATGAGTACTTAGGTAATAACTTAGGTTGCATGGCTAAACTAACTGTTCTAACGCGTTGAATAAATGGAATATAGAAATGTAAACCAGAACTTAATGTGTGGCTGTATTTACCTAAAGTTTCTACTAAACCTTCATTATTTTGACGAACAACTTTAACTCCAAATGGCATTGTTTTGACCTCACTTTAATTGTTTTAAATAAAGAGTATTTCCAGCGTTATCAACCACTTCATATTGGGCATGGCTATCATAATTCAAATCATCCATAATTTGATATCGATACCAAATCCCCGCCACTTCTACTAGTGGTTGATCATTTGAAAAATGTTTTTGGTCGACAATCTTGCCGATGAAAAAACGTCGTTCTAAGTTATCTGTCATCCAAAAACACCCCCTCTTTATTACCCCGTATTATCCCACTCTTGAATTTAATAGTCTATCTTTTCCAATAAAAAAAGCCGACAAGAATCTCGGCTTTTGAATTTATTTCCGTTTTTTAACTGTATAAACAACTAACCCGATGATAATCCATAAGATGACCAAGTAAGGATAGATGTTTCCTGGGAACGCAGGAACTGGATATAGGTTGGTCCACATTGGGTAAACCAATACTAAAATCCCTAATACTGGCACTAAGATGTGTTTTACAAATGAACGTTTAATGGTATCACGGTGTTTGTGGAAGTATAGAATCGTTCCTAAACATGCTAATCCATAAACGGTCAACATACTTAATACTCCTAAAGTAGATGAGTTATCGTAGATCACTTCTGGTCCGTATGGTAAACCAAAAATTAAGTAGGCAATTCCCATGATGGCTGTTAATAACCAAATTGCACGGGTAGGACTATTTAGTTTTTCGTTAAATTGACCAAAGTACTTAGGTAGATACTTCTTAACTCCCATTGCATAAATCATGTATGCTCCGGCGTTCATGATTCCTAGAACGGAACCAAAACTACTGATTAAAATGGCGAAATCCATGATTAGAGCCATTGGGCGACCCATGTACATTATTGATAAGTCATTCAATGGAGAAGAAGAATGCGCAAAGTTTGCAACATGGTTAATACCAAATCCAACAACTTGCATGTAACTAGCAATCACAAAGAAAATCCCAGCAAAAATAATAGTAATAATAATTGATAATGGCACTGAACGTTTTGGATTCTTTGTTCTGACAGCAACAGTTGTAACTCCTTCAAATCCACAGAATGAAAGAATGGCGAATACCATCCCTTGACCAATTCCAGATAGACTACTGTGAGTTGGAATAAATGGTTGGGCACTAATCCCATCCCTACCACCTTTAGCAAAGATGATGATGGTCAATACTACTAAAATGGTAATCGCTAAAAATTCAATCGCAATTGCTGACTTACTAGTTAGTTTTAAACCAAAAGTAAGCACTAAGGCAGCACCGATTAAAATCACGAAAGCCATAATCGTATCGTTGAAGTTCAACCCTAATTCGGCAAAGAAAACATGTGCGAAATTAGTGTTAGCTCCCATACATGACACCGCTAAGTTGACGTATGCGAACGTCAAAGTCCAACCACTGACTAACCCTAAGCGTTCACCTAAAGCATGTTGGTTATATGCATACACGGATCCAACGTCTGAAATATGTTTTGATAATTCTGCAAAACATAATCCAACGAATAACAATCCAATCGCCCCTAGCAAGAATGCTAACGGCACGTTAATCCCAGCAAATGGTACCGCTGGCACGGCGTTAAACGCAATTGAACCAGTTGGAGCCACGGCCGCAACGGCAAGCGCAAACGTCTCAAATTTAGTGATCTTTTTTGATTCATCTAAATCCATTAATATCACTCCCTCTTAAAGTATGTAACAAATAATCGTTATCAAACAAAATAAAAAAGAGCTGTACATCCCCTTGGCGGAAATGGCAGCTCTTTTCTGAATTTAATAAGTCAATCTTGACGTGATTAATTCGGAGAAGAAACCGCCGTCAAGACAACAATGGATGTGTGTAATTGTTAATAATTGGCTCATAGTAGTTCCTCCTCCGATATATTTTCTAACGATTATATCGTATACTAATCTTTTATTTTTAATAAGTCAATTAAAAAGCTCTTATCGTTTTCTTAAAATAAAAAAGGAACCGGTTCCACCGACTCCTCATTTATTAATCATTCACAACAGTAGCTTTAATTGTGTTTCTTTCAGCCATGTCTTTGTATGCTTGGTTAATGTCTTCTAGTTTGTACTTACCAGTAAAGACCTTACCTGGGTGGATAGCACCTGATAAGACAGCGTCTAGTAGTTCTTGACGGTCGTAAGTAGTAACCGAAGCAATTCCTCCGGCAAGCGCAATGTTCTTACCGAATGAAGCAGCCATGTTTAAATCACTAGCATGTGGTAAACCAACACGACCAACCTTAGCACCTGGACGAGCAACATCTAAAGCAGTCTTAGTTGATAATTCAGTTCCTACACATTCAAGAACGGCATCTGCACCGTTACCGTGAGTTAATTCCATTACCTTTTCAACCGCTTCATCACCACGTTCAGCGATAATGTCAGTTGCACCAAATTCTTTAGCTAGTTTTTGACGATCTTCGTGACGACTCATCGCAATAATTTGTTTTGCACCACGTAGTTTGGCAGAAATAACTCCACATAAACCAACGGCACCATCACCAATAACAACTGCAGTATCACCCTTTTGCACATCAGCAGTACGAGCAGCGTGGTAACCAGTTGCCATAACGTCTGATAGTGCCAATAGTGAATCTAACATTTCGTCACTGTAGTCTTCTGGTTTACCAGGAACCTTAACTAATGACCATTCACCGTGTTGAGCACGTAGGTATTCAGCTTGGGCACTTTGAGTAAAGTTATCTGAATGATTCAAACAGCTTCCATCATAACCAGCTAAACAAGCAGCACAATGGCCACAACCGTGAGTAAATGGCACGATTACGAAGTCACCAGGTTGTAAAGTAGTAATGTCCTTACCAACTGTTTCAACAACACCTAGCGCTTCATGTCCGTTGTTTAACGCATCTTTCTTGTATTCGTCTTGACCTCTGTATGTCCATAAGTCAGATCCACAGACACAGGTACGAACCACCTTTAAAATTACATCGTCATCTTTTTGAATCTTAGGCATGTCGACGTCTTGAACTTCGACTTTACCTGCTTCAATAAATACAGCACTCTTCATAAATTGATCCTCCCAATATTTTATTACTTACCATTATTTCATATAAAGTACACTTTAAGTCAAATAATAAGCTTTATAAATTAAAAACACCCCATTAAAAAAATAGGATGTTTTATTATTAGTTATTATCATTTCTTATTCTTACTTGGTTAACAATCAAAATTGATTCCACAATATTTAGGAAAATTTGTCCATATACAATAGGACTGAAATGTCTTTGATTAATCGCTAATATAATCACAAAAATTACAACAACAAGCGGAATTATCAAACCTGTCCATACAAAATGTTTACCATTCCTTACATAGTAATGAAGGCAACATAATCCTAAAAATAAAATAAAGCATAAAGTTTCTATCATTAAGTAAATCTCTCCTCTGTACGTAGATATACTCTACGCTATTTTTTACGAGATGTCTTTAGAAAATCTTAACCTTTGTGTGTTATTCCCCATATTATCACGATATTTATCATATGCAAATTGTTACAACTATTAATTTTTATAACAAAAAGAAGCGACCCGGGCAGGATCGCTTCAAAGAGAAATTTTTAATTGAGTAAAAAGTTTTGATTAAGTATAAATAGAAAGGTTTATTTTACAGTAGCGTATGCCACACCAGAAATAATATTTGCGTATGACCATTTGTTAGTTCTCTTTAGTAATTTAAATTTTTTCTTGTTTTTGTTTAAATTCATCATATTAACATCTCCTAAAAATAAATGTTTTAATGTTTTCATATCTTATCAACAAACATAGTATACAATGATAAAAATTGAATTGCACGCGATTTAATAGTGTTTAAATGAAACTTAATCATCTTAATAAATTCATAATATTTTTAAGAAAAAAGCATACTTTTTTAACAAAAGTATGCTTTTTATGAAGTTATTAAACTTAATTACTTATCGTTATCCTTGTGTCTCTTTAGACCGAAGATTGCTAAAACTGAAGCAATGATTGCAGAGATGATACCAACGATAATATCTCTAATTTTTTCGTTATTATCGTTCTTCTTAGTAGTCTTTGCTTTCTTCTTGCTGTCAGAAGTTGTAACTTCATCACTCTTCTTAGCGTGTTGTTTCTTAACTTTCTTACTGCTCTTCTTGTCAGCTACACCATCATTTTGGTCCACATTTCCTTGTGTTCCGTTAGTGTTTTCAACTGAAGAGTAGCTTGATGCACCGTTTTGTGATGAAGATGTTGAAATAGTGCCACTAGGTTGATCTGATTTACCAGAATTATTCTTGTGACTTTCAACAATCTTACTGTGCTTTTTGTTCTTCTTCTTTGAATTCTTATTAGAATCCTTATTGATGTTTTGACTATTAGTGTTTTGTGAGTCTCCGTTTGAAATAACAGGAGTATTTGTTACGTCACTTCCATCAACATTGTCATTTTCACTACCATTTGATAAATCGACACTGTGGAACTTAGTATTTGCATTAACCTTAGCACCATATTTTGCTAAAGCTTTGTTAACTTCATCTCTAACTTGATCAGAAGTTAAAGTGTTTTGAGTTCCATTCAAGACAACTTGATACTTCTTACCTGTACTATCAATAACAGTTACGTTCTTCTTGTATGGATTGTTAGTTGAATCACTTCCATCTAAAACAACTGTATTGTTATCTGATAGATCTACGTCAGTAAAGTTGGTTCTGTCGTTTAATTTAGCACCATAAGTAGCTAATGCTTTTTCAACTTGTTCTTTTACTTTGTCTTTTGAAAGTTGGGCAGTTGCACCATTTAGTTTAACCTCATGAGTGTTACCGTCTGCATAAACAACTGTAATTACCTTCTTGTATGGATTATTAGTTGCATCACTTCCATCAACGTTATCATTTTTATCCTTGTTATTTAAATCTACAGAATTAAATGATGTGTTTGGATTTACTGATACTCCATAGTTAGCTAATTGCTTGTTAACTTCTGATTTAACTTGATCTGAAGTTAAACTACTGCTTGTTCCGTTTAGTACGACTTCATGGTCAACGCCATTTGAATCAGTAACTTTAACAGTCTTCTTAAATGGATTATTGGTTACGTCACTTCCATCAACACTGTTAGAAGCTTTATCTGTTAAATCAACAGAAGAGAAAGTAGTGTTTGGATTTACTGATACCCCATAGTTAGCTAATTGCTTGTTAATTTCTTCTTTAACTTTGTCTGGAGTTAATGTTGCTGAATCGTCACTGTTTAATACAACTTGGTGTGCAACACCATCTGTATCAGTAACTGTAACTGCTTTCTTGTATTTATTATTAGCTGCATCGCTTCCGTTAATATCATTGTTAGCATTGGCATTTGTTAAATCTACATCACTAAATTGTGTGTGTGGATTTACTACAGCGTTACCGTCTTTTTGTAATGCTGCTGCAACTTGCTTTTGTACATCTGAAGCACTTAATACCTTTCCATCACTGTTTAATGTTACTTTGTGAGTTTTTCCATCGCTGTCAATAACAGTAACTGTCTTCTTGTTTGGATTGTTTGTTACATCACTTCCATCAATATTACTATTTGCATCTTCATTAACGTTTTGATTTTGTTGGCTATCATTTAAGTTAACTGAAGGGAATGAAGTATTAGCATTCACATGAGCATTTTCATTAGCTAGCGCTTTTGCAACTTGATCTTTAACTTCTTCACTTGTTAATGATGTTTTAGTATCACTGTTTAATGTTACTTGATATTGGTTACCATCACTATCTGTAACAGTAACTGTCTTTCTATAACGGTTGTTAGTTTGGTCACTTCCATCAACACTTACACTATCAGGACTGTTTAAATCTGCAATATCTTGGTAATGTGTGTTTGGATTTACTTTTGATCCACTTGGCAATTGGTTGTTAACTTGATCCTCAACTTGAGCGGCAGTCATTGACTTAGTAGCACTATTTAACTTGATTTGATGCTTTTTACCATCACTATCTGTAACAGTAATAGTCTTATTATATGGATTATTTGTTACGTCGCTTCCATCAATATTGTCTTTTGCTGATTGGTTAGTTAAATCTACATTACTAAAATTAGTGTATTGATTTACCGCTGCACCATAATTTGCTAGTTGTTTATTAACTTGGGCTTTTACTTGATCTGCAGTTAATTCAGTTGAGTCGTTACTGTTTAATACAACTTGATGTGCAACACCATTTGCATCAGCAACTGTAATTGTTTTCTTGTACTTATTGTTAGTGGTGTCACTTCCGTTAATATCGCTGTTAGCATTAGCATTTGTTAAATCTACATCACTGAATTTAGTGTTTGGATTTACTGCTGCGTTACCATCTTTTTGTAATGCTGCTGCAACTTGTTGTTGTACGTCTGCAGCGCTTAATGTCTTGTTTTCACTGTTTAATGTTACTTTGTGAGATTTTCCTTCACTATCAATAACATCTACAGTCTTCTTGTATGGATTGTTGGTTACGTTACTTCCATCAACATCACTGTTTGCAGATTGGTTACTTAAATCTACATCACTAAACTTAGTGTTTGGATTTACTGCTGCGTTACCATCTTTTTGTAATGCTGCTGCGACTTGTTGTTGTACATCTGCAGCACTCAATGTCTTGTTTTCACTGTTTAATGTTACTTGGTGAGTTTTTCCTTCACTATCAGTAACATTTACAGTCTTCTTGTATGGATTGTTAGTTGCGTTGCTTCCATCAATACTACTATTAGCAGATTGGTTACTTAAGTCTACATCACTAAACTTAGTATTTGGATTTACTGTTGCGTTACCATCTTTTTGCAATGCTGCTGCAACTTGTTGTTGTACATCTGCAGCGCTTAATGTCTTGTTTCCACTATTTAGTTGAACTGTGTGATGGTTACCATTGCTATCTGTAACATCGATTGATTTCTTGTATGGATTGTTGGTTGCATTACTTCCATCCACACTATAAGCATTATTTGAAGTCATATCAGAAATAGCATCAAATTGAGTGTTTGGATTCACACTCAAATTATTAGCAGCTAATGCTGCATTTACTTGTGCTTTAACTTGATCTGCACTCATACTGCTATCGTTACTGCTTACAGTTAATTGATGTACATTTCCATTATTATCAATTACATTAACATTCTTAGTGTATAAGTTCTTAACTTGTTTATCACTATCTGTCATATTCGATAAATCAGAAATATCCTTGTAATCAGCATGTGAGTCAACTGTAAAAGATGGACTCTTTTGACTTGCTGCTAATACTTGTGATTGAACTTGTGCAGCTGTCATATTTTTAGTTGGACTGTTTAATGTAACATCATGCAAATTACCTGATGAATCTTTCACTTTAATAGTATTTACATATGAGAAATTAATGTTAACTGTAGATTCTGAAATTGGTGCTTGTTGAGTTTTAACAATAGTATTATTTTGATCTAAAAGTGTATTAGGGTTATCTTTACTAAAAGCTGTAGTTGATGACGATATATCAATATTACCTGAGGTAAGAGTTGGATCATATAAAACATTATAGGAATCCTTTGAATAGACATTTCCTGCACCATCAACATAGTTGATATTCATTTGATGCATTTCAAGATCATATACAGACAAAGTGCCTTTAGTGGCATCTAAATCCCCACTTTTTGGTAAATCTAAATTACCTTCCCATAAATGTTTTTTCCAAGATGTTTGAATGAAATTGAAAAGTGTATCATTTCTGATAGCT
Source organism: Apilactobacillus pseudapinorum (assembly GCF_040369555.1). Lineage (NCBI taxonomy): Bacteria > Bacillati > Bacillota > Bacilli > Lactobacillales > Lactobacillaceae > Apilactobacillus > Apilactobacillus pseudapinorum. The sequence continues at coordinate 55,954 of NZ_BAABVU010000026.1, read as the reverse complement.
TGGCCTCCACTCTCCCAATCGGCATTAATAACATCCTTATAAATATTTATTGTTTTTTTACCATTAGTGTAAACTTTGATTGTTGCACTATCTCCACTTTGATTGTGGTAATTAATAACATGTAATAAAAAGGATGCTGGTGCTTGACTATCAGCACTTGATGAACCATTTGTTGTTCCTGTTGTTGCTTGGGCAGTATCAGTAGATGTTGATTGTGCATTACCAGTGCTTGTATCTGATGCTTGTTGAGTAGTAGATGTTGTTGGTGCAGCTGATGCTGCATCTGCCTTAGCTAAAATAGTGTGTGATTCTGTGTTGCGAACAGCTTGCGCACCAGTAATTAAGATACCAGTAGTAGCAGCAGCGTACGCCCACTTTTTGTAATTATTTGTTACTTTAATGTTTTTCTTATCGAATTCTTGATTCATATTATTCATATCCCCCTATCGTAATCGAATGAATAAATTTTAAACTTCTTGTCTTATTTACAAAATTGAGTATACAACCGATATAATTTAATTTGTACCCGATTGGATAGCTTTTAAATCAATTTTAAACATCTTAATATTTTCATAAATATCTTAAGAAATTCGCATACTTTTATAATTTTACATTTAGTAAATATGCTTATTAATGACGCTTCTTAAAGCCTAGCATCCCTAATAATGAGGCGAATGCAGCTGTAATGATACCCGCGATTGCTAGTGATGATTGGTTAGTTGCATCCCCTGTTTGTGGTAATGATGCTGGCTTACTTTCTGACTTTTTAACTGCTTTTTGGTGATGATCAACAGCTGGATGTGTTTCTTCGACAGCTGATGATGAATCGGCACTACTTTGGACAGTTGATTCAGCAGATGATGATTGGGCAGAACTACTTTGTGATGATGCACTGCTTGAAGCAATGCTTGAGGTAGCACTTGAGCTTACACTAGCAGTAAAACTTGATTGAGCACTTGAGCTTACTTCACTGCTTGAAACTGAACTTGATTGGGCGCTTGAGCTTGTTGTGCTGCTTGAACTTGCAATTGATTGCGCGCTTGAACTTTCGCTAGATGCTGAAGAACTTTGTTGTTCGTTAGTTGCACTACTTTGGACAGTTTTAGTAAGAATATTTAGCTTAGGACTGGTTTTAAAGTCATAGTAGCTAGTGGTAATTTCATCCTTATTAGTAATTGTGTAGCCCTTATCTTCAATTTCTTTAAATAGTTCTTGTTTGTCAACTGTGTAATCTTTAGATTTGAATGTTAATTCTGAACCATCAGGTAATTTGAAATTCAATGTATTTAAGCCAACTCTAGTTAAATTAGCACCTGAATCAAACAAGTTAACTGGATCACTTAAATCATTAGAATTAGGTACAGTTAGGCCATATTGACCAACTGTATCGATGAAATCTTGTTTAGAAATCAATAGTGAAGTACGTGTGATAGATTTATCGTTTCCATCGCTATCTTTGATGGTTAATGTATATGATGATTGTTGATTTACGGTTGCAACAACGTTGTTATCCTTGTTATTCAAATCAATTGAATCGCTAGTTAAGCTTGATGGGTCAACGTTTAACGCAATATTTTTTAAAAATTCAGTAAAATCTGCTTTGCTCATTGTACTGGTCTTGCTTGGTACATAAGCGTTAACGACTTGGTTATTTACCTTAATATGTTGCACATATACAGTTTCATTGTCAGTTGAATCAGCTTTGGCTAAAACCACTGGATTAGTCAAGATGTTCACTGTTTGAACACCTGTGGCTAAAATTCCTGTAATCGCAATAACAGACGCTAGCTTTTTAGCATTAGCGCCTTGGTTAAAATTATTTTTACTATTATTTTTCATAATACATATCTTCTTTCTTACAATAAATTTAAGTAAAACAAGACAAATGAATTTATGCTTTGAGTATATATCCACGAAAAAAATTTAAAAGTATTTAGGAAACTTTTTAAGCTAATTTTAAGTTTCTTTATACTTTCATAAGAATTCAAAACAAAAAGAGGCATCCCCTATCAGGAATGCCTCTTTAGCTATTTAAATTATACGTTCCAAACACCGTCAACCTTCTTGTATTTAGGTGCATGGTGCTTTTTAATGTCTTCTTCCGCTTCGCTCACAGCTTGTTCACGAATATCTTCTGCGTATTCTGAAATCATATCAATGAAGTCTTCATCAGAAATATCAGTCTCGTTTTGGCGATTGTATTCTTCCTTACTATTTTGTAATAGCACTTGACCAATTTCTTCGACTTCGGCGTCGCTTAGATCTGAGTAGACAGCGACCCATAATTTATACATGTAATTAAAAACGATTTTATCGTTAAACACGTTAGTACCTCCAGATATGATTTTTCTTGTTACTTTAATTTTACTATATTTATAGTGAAATTTACATATCCTTTTAATTAAAACTAATCATTAAGATGAATATCGCCATTTTCTGAAATAATACGGTAGTGCTTTTTACTATTTGGATGTTTATCGACTGATCCATAGATATTTCCATCACTACTATGCGCATATACGTCAGCATCGTAGTTCTTCACTAGCGCTAAATAAACATCTCCATCAGTATTATTAACATTTAAATTGGTAGCAATATCTAAATTGTTTAAATGTGCATTGCCATCAGTCAATGCGGCGTTCAATGCTTTAAAGCTACTATTGTTAATGCGAATATCGCCATCTTCAGATTTGACCGTACTATCGTTACCATCAAAGTGACTGTCCGTAATCGTAATATCAGCATCTTGGGTATCAATTGATAGACTCTTGGCAGTAACTTGGGTTAAACGAATGTCACCGATATTAAATCCGTTGATATTCAAACTATCATTAGAACGCATCTTAGAGATGCCTAAATCACCAGAGTTATTATTGCCTTCAATGCTCTTCAATTGGTTATCAGGAACGGTTACGACCACCATACTAGAGCCGAATGTGAATTTATTTTTGTTAAACTTCACAGCGAAGTTTCCATTAAATGCCGATCTTTTATTGCTGATTTTTAAAACTTGATCATCAACATTGGCATCGATACTGCCTTTTTTCTCTTCATAAACATGCACGGAGAATTCCTTCCCGGACACGACTTCAACGTCGACCTTACCCGATACTTCAATCCGGTTAAACTTAGTCACCGCTTTTTGGTAATCATAACGAGTGGCTGAACCTGTAATGGCATTTTGAATATCGGAACGGCTAGTCCCAATAAAGCCCAAGACAAATAATAATAAACCGACTAGAAAAATTACTAAACCGACTATACTAAATTTCTTCATTATTGATTACCTCCCTTGATTTGATTAAGCGTCTTACCATAAATCCAAGTACTGAATTGACGAATCCATTTGGCAAAACTAGTCACCATTTTTTGCACACAGAAAGTTAAGACCATTGAAGCTCCTAATAGCATTAATCCAGCTCCTACTGCAACGATACTTAAGTTAAAGTAAATTCCCATATTGGTGATTGCCCAATAAATTAAGCCGACAAAGCAAATTAGGAAGAACGCAATCACACAGATACTAAATAGTAATAGAGCCACTAACGTCGCGATTAAAAATGCGACCACTGCCCCTAATACACCGGCTAGTGGTAGTAATACTGGTACTGATGCCATCGCAATGAAGATTTCGGTAAAGTACTTCCAAGTACTCTTTTCGTTATTAACGCCCGCTTCTTTATAATCGTTGACATTAACATCGGCACGAATGCGACGAGCTAATTGCTTCGGTGTGCCTAATTCCTTAATACAAGCTGGGTAAGTATCAATTCCAGCATCTTCCAAGTATTCTTGGTAGTAAGATAATGCATCATCGATATCTGCTTGCGATAAATTATTTAAATATACTTTTAATTCTTCAAGATAAGTTTGCATGCTTATTCCCCCATTAATTGATCGATTCCATTTTTGAAATCGTACCATTCTGTTCTGACTGCCGCTAAATGGTCAACCCCATCATCAGTAATGCGGTAGTAGCGACGGTTCCGTCCTTCAAACGATTCGTCGTAGGTATCAACTAAGCCATCTGATTTTAAGCGACGCATGACCGGATACATCGTCGAATTAGATACATCAATCAATTCTTGCACCCGCTTGGTTAACTCATAACCATACATATCGTTTTGATCGAGAAGGCCTAAAACACAGCCGTCTAATAGCGTTGTTGCGACTTTAATTGCCAAACAATCATCTCCATTTATATTTCACATCATATTATATGACATATAATATTATACAAAAACAAAAAAAGCAACTAGAATTTTCATTCTAATTGCTTTTTGTTTTATCTGTAGCTGAATTTGGGTAATTTAGCGTCTTTGTATTTAGCAGCTAGTGCTTTAGTTTTAAAGCTGTGACTGTTAGCCCAAACCCCGGCACCGTCAGCATCTGTTAGGACCTTATGGCCTTGGTAAGTAGTAACGGCGTAGTATTCACCTGAACCGGCAGTTTGTTGCCAACCGTAAGTCCATACCCATTTGTAGCCATGAATCTTTTGGGGGTTGTTGGTAGCAAAGAACCAGTTAGCAGTCTTCTTGATTTCCTTCTTGCTCATCTTCAAAGGATTGTGATCAACGTACTTGTGTAAAGTTCCCTTGTTGGTCTTTTGTCCTTCTTCTTTGACAGTGATAGTAGTAGCAGTCACCTTAGTAGTAACTAATTTATCACCATCGTATGCGTACCAAGTCCCACGCATGTTCGCAGGTAAAGTGGTTAAATACTTAGGTTGGGCGTCCTTCTTGTGGGTTGCTGCTGAAGCAGTCACACCGCTGACTAAAACCACTAAAGTCGCGATGAATAGACTAGCGATAGTCCAAAACTTGTTCATCTTCATAATATGTAGCCTCCAAAAAAATTGTTAGCTCTATATTACCATATTGTTACCGGTTTGTTACAAAAATGTTACATGTTTTTAATTTTATTTTGTTTAATTGTCATTTGATTGGCTGAAACCTTAATCGATTCGCCATCATGGAAGAATTGACCAGTCATTGTGACTTTCCCACCATTAATGAAAATTTCGAAAACAGAGTTATCTAAGTAGACTTCTAATGATGATGGATCACCACTAAAACTTCTAGTCACCGCTGCTTCACCAACGTTTTTACGTTCTAATGTCCACTGACGGTCAGTTTCATCATAAGATAGATGTAAGTAACTATCAGTTGAATCTAAGTTCAAACCGTATTGACCCGCAAAAGGAGACGCCGTGATGCGTTTTTGTAAATCAGTAGCTGCTGGTTCTGTGTCTTCGATAAGATTGCCTAATTCATTGACTGGGGATTGAATCAAACGGCCGCTAACGATGTGTAATTCACGGACCATTGAAAGTTCACCTTCCCAACCATCTTGGTCAGATAGGTATTCAGTATCAGGTAGCCCAATCCAACCAACTGAGAGTAAACGTCCATCGGGAGAATTTAGTAGTTGGGTAGCGTAGTAGTCAAAACCTTCATCTAGTTGTTGCATAGGTGATGGGTTAACTAGTTTCATATCTGTGAAATCTAATTCATCGGCAATGATATAAGCATTTGGATGGACATTGTCATAGTGGAATGATGCTTTATCAGCCCCTTGCGGACAGAAAATCACGACGACTTTACCATCGACGAAGCCGATATTTGGACATTCAGCCATGTAACCTAAGTTGTCAGTTCCTAAATCTAGTTTCTTATATAATTCCCATCCGGAATCGACTTGTTGACTACGGTAAGTCAAAATTTCGCCAGCATTATCAACAGTTTGCGCACCAATAAAAGCATAGTAGTAATCGTCACGCTTAATAATTTGTGGGTCTCTAAAATGACCAGTCACTCCCGCTGGCGAATCTTGAATTAACGGTTCCGCTAGCTTTTCGATGTTATTATCAGCATCCATCCAGGCACCGACTTGGTATGGATGACGGGTGAATTCACTACCTTCAAATGTATTTCCGGTGTACATGATAAAAAGCTTATCGCCCACGTTAATCGCACTACCGGAATAACAGCCATTACGGTCGGAGTAAATGTCTGGAACCATTGGTTTATCGACGACGCGCCAATGCACTAAGTCATCGGACACATTATGTTGCCAACTCTTTAGGCCATGTACTGCCCCATATGGGAATGCTTGGTTAAAAAGGTGCCATTGACCATTAAAGTATGAAAAACCATTCGGATCGTTTAACAATCCAGTCTTGGTGGTAATGTGATAACCCGGACGCCACTTTGATTGCGCTACTTTAGCTGATAAATCAGTTAAAACTTTGGGGTCCCAATCCTTATATAGTCGACCTAAGCGGTCCAATGTCCAATAATTTGTATCCATGTTAGATGCCTCGATTCTATCTGTGTTTTTGCCTATTTTAGCAGGTTTATTACTTTTTTGAAATCGTTTTCATAAGCTTTATAAAAACTTTAATAACTAAATCCTATCACGTTAGATATTAATAACAATTTTTTTATGATATCTTAACCAATTTTTAAATATTTTTAGCTTGTATTTATCAAATTCGAGTCCATAATTAAGGACAAGGAGACAATGTAAGCGCCTCCTTATACCGTATAAAAAGGAGATTCCAATTATGAAATTTGGTAGCATTGAAGCAGGTGGAACAAAGTTCGTCTGCGCTGTTGGTAATGAAAATTATGAAATTTTAGATAGCGTAAGAATTCCCACTACTACTCCTGATGAAACATTAAAGAAATGCGTGGAATACTTTCAAAAATTCGATGATTTAACTGCGATGAGCATTGCCTCATTCGGTCCCATCGAAGTAAGAACAGATTCACCTAAATATGGATACATTACAGATACACCTAAGCCTAACTGGTCTAACACTAATTTCTTAGGCACTATGAAAGCAGCCTTTGATATTCCCATATTTTGGACTACTGATGTTAACGGTTCTGCTTATGGTGAATACATTACATCAATCAGAAATCATAACCCACTACAAACTTTGGTTTACTACACTTTTGGAACTGGTGTCGGTGCCGGAATTATCAATGAAGGTTCATTCATTGGTTCACTAGGTCACCCCGAAGCTGGTCACACTTATTTAAAACGTCACCCTAAGGACTTGGACTTCGAAGGCCTTTGCCCATATCACCACAGCTGTCTAGAAGGATTAGCTGCTGGTCCTACTTTTGACGTTCGTTGTGGTAAAAAAGGAAAAGATGTCACAATGGACGATCCAGTCTGGGACATCATTGCCAACTACATTGCCCAAGCAGTAATGCAAGCAACCCTATTTATCAGACCACAAAAGGTCATCTTAGGAGGCGGGGTCATTTCAGAACCTGTCGTTGAAAAGGTTCGTGCCCAATTCAAAGAAATGTTTAAGGACTACGTTAATGTTGGTGATTTAGATTACTACATCACAATGCCAGCATGTGAAGATAATGGTTCAGCTACTATTGGTAACTTTGCATTAGCTTCACGTCAATACTACAAAGAAAACATCGTCAAGATTGACTAATCGATGGAGGCTTAATTATGAAAAGAGTTCAATTAGATACTTTAGGGCTACAAAAGTTTGTCGCCGCAAATGAACTAACTGAAATCACTCCAATGGTAAACACCGCTCGTGACCTCTTAGTTCAAGGCACAGGAGTTGAAGCACACATGGGTGATTGGATTAATCTCCCTACTGACTTCGACCAAGTCGAATTCGATCGCATTAAGGACGCTGCAAAACAAATTCAAACAGATTCAGAAGTGCTAATCGTGATTGGTATCGGTGGTTCATACCTTGGTGCCAAGATGGCGTTAGACTTTCTACACGGGAGTTTCTTCAACTTAGAAGGAACTGATAAACATCCCCAAATCTTCTTCGCCGGCAACACCATCAGTCCATCCTACACCGCTGACTTAATTCGTATCATCGGCGACCGTGACTTCTCAGTCAACGTGATTTCCAAATCAGGAACTACGACTGAACCTGCAATGGCGTTTAGAATTTTCCGTCAAAAACTAATCGAAAAATACGGTGAAGAAGAAGCCAACCGTCGTACCTACGTCACTACGGACGCACAAAAAGGTGCGTTACACACTGAAGTCGTTGATAAAGGATTTACTAGTTTTGTGATTCCCGATGGTATCGGTGGTCGTTACTCCGTTTTAACACCGGTTGGTTTATTACCAATCGCCGCTTCTGGTGTCGACATCGACGCATTAATGAACGGTGCTGCTGAAGCCCAACGTGAATTAAAGGATGCCAAGATTGAAGATAACGACGCGCTATTGTACGCCGCTTACCGTAACATCTTATACCGCAAGGGTTACACCAACGAAATCCTAGAAAGCTACGAACCACATCTTCGTTTCCTAGCCGAATGGTGGAAGCAATTAGCTGGTGAAAGTGAAGGCAAAGACCACAAAGGAATTTACCCAAGCTCAGCCATCTTCAGTACTGACTTACACTCATTAGGTCAATACATTCAAGAAGGAATTCGTAACTTAATGGAAACCGTTGTCGAAATTAAGAAACCGGCATCTAACTTAGGAATCCCTTCATTAGATAAAAACTTAGATGGTCTTCAATACCTAGAACAAACTTCAATGGACGCAGTCAACAAGACCTCCAGAGAAGCGGTGGTATTAGCCCACACTAACGGTGGCGTCCCTAACATGTTAATTGAAATCGAAGATAACTCTGCTGAAACATTGGGTTACTTGATTTACTTCTTCGAATTCGCAATTGCGACATCTGGTTATCTAAATGGAATTAACCCATTCAACCAACCAGGTGTAGAAGATTACAAGAAGAACATGTTTGCGCTATTAGGGAAACCCGGTTACGAAGAATTACGCAAATCCATTCAAGAACAAGATCAACAAGAATTTCATTAATTTAGTAAAGAGGCGATGATATGTTATTAGGAAGTCTCTGTACCACAGATCACAACCAAATGGTATGTGCTGTGGGTGACGGTAAATGTAACATTTTAGACCGCATCACAATTGATTTAACCACACCCGAAGTAACATTAAAAAAAGTAATTGATTACTTCGACCGATTTGATGACCTAGCTGCGATTGGGGTTTCCTCATTTGGACCATTGGAACTTAGAACTTACTCTTCTCAATATGGTTACATTAAGGAATCTTCCAGAAAGCATTGGCAAAACGTCAATCTTTTAGGCACCCTTCGTCATCACTTCAAGATTCCAATTTCATTCACAACCGACGTTAACAGTCGTGCTTACGGTGAATACATCAAATCAATCTTAGAAGATGACCCCATTTTAGCGCTTTCCTACATCACCATCAGTGATGGTGTCGGCGTTGGGATTGTCAACGATGGTAAATTCGTTGGTACAATGGGCAGTCCTGAAATTGGTCACATTATTCCACAACGTCATGTCGATGACATGGAATTTAAAGGAACTTGTCCATACCAAGGAGATTGCCTAGAAGGACTAGTTTCAACGCCTGCGATTGAAGCGCGGACTGGTCAAAAACCGGAAGAAATTTCGATGTTTGATCCGCTTTGGGATATCGTTGCCTACTACATTGCCCAATCTTTGGTGCAAACTACTGTCTTTGTCAGACCACAAAAAATTGTATTAGGTGGCAGTATCGTCAATGAAATCGAACTTCAAAAGGTTAAGGAACAATTCAAGAAGCTATTAAACAACTACTTGGATGTCGGCGATGTTGATCAATACATCACCCTTCCTAGTTGTAATGAAGACAAGTTAGCGATTATCGGTAACTTAGCCTTAGCAAAACAACAATTCTACTCACAAGAAGTGAGATAACCAAAAAGACGCATTTCAGCGTCTTTTTTGTGTGATAAAATATAATTATCAATTCAAAGGAGTAATCCAATGAGAAATAAATACAACATATCAATGGCCGGTGTCTTATTAGTTAACATCGTTTTAGTTAGTGATGACAGTCTAACTAGCAGCAACGCCGGTCGTTTCTTTCAATTAATTTTGATCATCGCGTTATTAGCAACCGCTGCCCTATGGGTTAAAGATCGTCATAAGAATCAAAAATAAAACAGACTCGTGGGAGTCTGTTTTTTATGTTGCGGTATAATGACGGTATTAAATAATAAAGAGGATAAAACAATGAAAATTCTAGTTATTCAAGGTCATCCTGATTCCGAATCATTTTCCCATGCTAACGCGATAAACTATTTAAAACATGCACAAGAATTAGGCCATGAAACTGAATTAATTGATTTGAGTGATACTGATTTCGATCCAGTATTACGCTTTGGCTATCGTCAACATATGGAAGATGAAATTTTTCCTAAAAAGGCGCAAGCCTTAATTAAGGAAGCTGATCATATCGCCTTCTTCTTTCCCATCTGGTGGTCCAGTGAGCCTTCCATCTTAAAGGGCTTCATTGATAGAGTCTTGACCCCACACTTTGGCTACACTTATCATCCAAATGGTAAGACCGAAAAACTACTAACTGGTAAAACCGCAGCTGTCTTTACCACTAGTCACGGTCCAGGTTTCTTCTACAAAATGATTGGAAACACCCTATTTAGATGGAAGTATTTAGTGCTAGGTTTCTGTGGCATTAAAGCTAAACATTGTTTTGACCTTGGTAATATGGAAGATAAAAAAGATACTTTAGAACGTCGACAAGCATATATTAAGAAATGTTCTGACACATTAAAATAACCAAAAATAAAACAGACTCGCATGAGTCTGTTTTTTTATTTTAAAAAACAAATTTAGACATAAGTATAAAATTATATAAAAATGCTTTAACATTAGAAATTCCTTTTGACAAAGCATTTTTGCGGTGCTATTAATTAATTATGCTTACATAAGCAAAATTAATATCTATATGATATGGGGGAATATTTATGAAATTCAAGAAAGCTCTATATACAGCAATCGCTGCATCCGCACTATTTACAACCGTCTTTAGTACTGTTGCAAATACTACTAATGACGTTACCGCATCAGCTAAGGCGAAAGAAAAGACTAAAGCAAAAGCTAAATATGTAACTTTTACCCCAGTCTTTTTCGTTGAAAGCACCGGTGGTCATCCAACTCAATACTTCAAGAAGGCTAAAGCTATTAAGATGAAGGTTCCACATAACTTCACAGCCGTTCAATATGTAACACCTTTTGCGCCAGATCGTCTACAAGCTCAATATAGACTTTATGACGTTTACTATGCACCATACAAAGGTAAGTTAGTAAACGTTACTAAATACACATTAGGCTTTAGAGTTAGTGGCAAGATTGATACCAAAGCATTCGAAGGTCTTGGTTTCAAACGTATTTCTAAGAAAGAATTCAACAAGTTAAACGTTCACCATGCTGAAAAGAAATACAACAAAATGGTAGATGACTTCACTAACCAAGTTCAAAGCTCACAAAATGATGACAACTCAAGCGATTCATCACAAAGCAGTAGCTCACAAGCTGACTCATCATCACAAGCCAGCTCAACTAGCTCAAACAACTAATCACAGGAAAGAAGACGAATTATATGAAATTTAAGAAATCTTTATTCGCAGCTTTCGCTGCAACTGCACTATTTACAACCGTCTTCAGTACTGTTGCAAATAATACTAATAACGTTACTGCATCCGCTAAAGCCAAAGCGAAGGCCAAACATCGCTATGCAGTGTTCACTCCAACCTTTTATGTTGTAAGTGCTGATGGTCATCCCACTCAATTTTTCAAACGAAATAAACCAACTAAAATTTTAATTAAATCAAAGAACCCAGTATACAATGTTTACGTTGGCCTTGCACCGGATAACTTCCCAGTTGCATACCATGTTTTCAATTTATACTACGGTGAATACAAAGGTAAGTTCGTCAACTTTACTAAGTATGAATTTGCATACCGCGTAGATGGCGCCATTGATACCAAAAAATTTGAATCTATCTTCGGTGCTAAACGCATTTCTATGAAGGAATACAAGAAACTAAATGTTCATCATCCTGTTAAGAAATACAATAAAAAGGTAGAAGCTTTAATGAAAGAAGCAGATGATGAAAACAATTCATCACAAAGTAATAGTAGCTCACAAGCTGACTCATCATCACAAGCCAGCTCAACTAGCTCAAGTAATTAATCACAGGAAAGAAGACGAATTATATGAAATTTAAGAAAGCTTTATTCGCAGCTTTCGCTGCAACTGCACTATTTACAACCGTCTTCAGTACTGTTGCAAATAATACTAATAACGTTACTGCATCCGCTAAAGCCAAAACTAAGACTAAGACCAAAGCTAAAGCCAAACGTCGCTATGCAGTGTTCACTCCGGTCTTTTATGTTGCAAGTGCTGATGGTCACCCTACTCAATACTTCAAACAAAAAACCCCCAACAAAATTTTGATTCAACGCAAGAATCCAGTTTATCAAATTTATATTGCATTCGCGCCAGATAGTTTCCCGGTTGAATACCAAGTTTTTGATCTATACTATGGCGAATACAAAGGTAAGTTTGTCAACTTTACTAAGTATGATTTCGCATACCGCGTAAGTGGTGCGATTGATACTAAGAAAGTCGAAGAACTATTCTACGCTAAACGCATTTCTAAGAAGGAATACGATAAACTAAATGTTCATCATCCGGTTAAGAAATACAACAAGAAAGTAGAAGATTTAGCTAGAAAATCAAAAGAAAACACCAACAATAATAGCTCATCTGATACCTCACAAACTGACTCATCATCACAATCTAGTGACGACAGTGATTTCGAAGACTAGTATTGATGGATTCTAAAAACCTCACCCAATTGGATGAGGTTTTTTCTTTTCAAATTAATTAATAGTGATATAATCAATTCAATTTATAAAAAAGAAGGTATTTGTGATGAAGATTTTAGTGACTGGTTTCACCCCATTTAATAACGCTGAAGAGAACCCGTCGATGTTAGTATTAGACGCCTTGCCGGATCGAATTGGCCATGCGTCAATTATCAAACAAGTTCTACCAACTGAATTCAAAGGTAGTTCTGAAGTACTAACCACCGCGGTCGATAAATACATGCCAGATGTCGTCGTCAGTTTAGGCGAAGCTGGTGGCCGTGATTCAATCACGCCAGAAACAATTGCGTTTAACGAAGATGATGCTATTATTGCGGACAATGCAGGATACCAACCACGCCATGAGTCCGTCCAAGCATCCGGTAATAATGATTACCACAGTAGTTTACCAGTCCAAGACATCGTCGATGCATTAGTCGAAGCCGGAATTCCCAGCAAGTTATCCAACGATGCCGGTCGTTACGTCTGCAATCACATCATGTATGAATCACAATACCTAATTCATACCAAATACCCTGACATGAAATCCGGTTTTATTCACTTACCTTCTAACCGTGCTTATCACCCTAACATGCCAACACTGGATTTAGACACTGAAATCAAAGGAATTGAAATCGCCTTAGCCACAATTGAAAAAACATTTAGTCAACAAAACGTGTAACTAAAAAGACTGCCAATGGCAGTCTTTTTTTACCCATCAATATTTATTATATTAATTCTTTCCTCTATTAATAATTTATGCAATAAGTTCTTTCCATGGTCTTTATTTTCAAGCGTTTGACCATAATTATTAATTAAATTAGCTATCTTTTTAGATTGTGATTCTCTTTTTTCTATATATCTTTGTTCCTTTTCAGTTTCGCTATCATCGTCTTTATATCTAGGTGAGAATACAAACTTTAATACCAACTTAGAGCTGTATAAATCATAATAATCAAAAATTGACTGAAAGTAAGAGTAATCTGAATCTCCTAATGAGTGTCCAAAAAAGATAATTTCATTAATGTTGTCCTCTAAAACATCTTCATGATTATTCACTAAGTTCAATACCCTACTTGTTTTTGTGAATAAATAAATTGAGTCTTTTTCCTCTTGAGTACAATTTTCAGGATAATCAATGTTACTATCAATTCCAATTATGATATTACTTCTATTTTTAACATCATTTGTATCAATAGATCCATGAATATGTTTTACTTTTGAAATTCCGTTAGGCATATTGTTTATAGAAGTATAGTTAAATGTAAGAAGGTTACATGATTTATTTTTTGAAATGTTAACTAACTTTTGATATAAACTTGCTAAGTCTCTGCTGTAATCTGCATGTTCTTTTATATTTTCGGATAAATAATCAGCGAATTCTTTTTCAAATTCATACAACTCTCCTAAAAGAATTTTATCAATATCTTCCTCGCTGTTAAACTTCTCATCATATTTATCCAAAATATAATATAAAGCGAACATATATAATCTCTCACTCTTTATATCATAAATTAGTCCATTTTCATATTCATATCGATAATTATCATCTCTCATGTTATCTAGCGATTTATAAAGATAATAAGAAGTTTCTCTGTCTAATTTTCTTTTATTCAAAACACCCGTCATAAAATTTTCTATCTGTTTTTCAATGTCATACCAAGACATTTCAGAAGTACGTAGACAAGAAATAAAAATTTCCCAGAAACTATAACCTCTAATGTTTCGATATAATTTTTCAAAATTTTCATAGTCTTTTTTCATATTAGAAAAAGTTAAACTTAACTTTGTTTTTAAATCTTCAATATATGTGTCATTTAACATCTCATTTTTTAAATTTTCTATAGATTGATCAACATCTGCATTTGATAACTTAATGTAAAAAGGCAATAATCCTATCTTAAATACTTTAAAATCATTTCTCATTTGTCTATTATTTTTGGACAAATATTCGCTTGCTGTATTCTTAAAACTACTAAAGATATTGTATGTATTCTCTATGGTACCGACCTTATCATTCATGAAGCACTCAAAAGTACTATCCAAATTGGCATATAGATCTGCTCCGTTTCCAACAACCAATAAACTTTTATTTTCCATATAATATCCCCCTCTTTAATAAATTAATTATATTATCATAATAACATTAAAAAAGACTGCCAATGGCAGTCTTTTTTTATTTGTGAATCCGTTTAATATTTATTGCCATGACGATTGGCACAATGATGAAAATGGTCATTAATAATGTTTGGTAATGGTAGGCCGTCACAACATTGGTGATCGATGCAGTTAAACTAACCACGATTGATAAAACGATGGAACTGCCCAGTTGATGGAAGACATTAACCGCACTGGAAGTCGCCCCACCTAATTCTTTTGGTGTATTAGCCACTCCGGAAATGGTGAGTGGACCAAACGAGAAGCCTTGACCAATCCCAATCACAACCATTGGCAACGCAATGGAAATCCAATAACCATAATGTAAGTCGAGCATAAATAGTATGAAGACCCCAACGAATGAAACAATTGTCCCAAATAAGAGGATGTTTTCATTCTTATACTTGGCAGCGAGTTTGGATTGAACAAAACCAAATAAGAATTGTGGAATTGTCTCTGGCATGAAACCAAACGCAGCTAGTAGTGGTGTAAAGCCATAGTATTTTTGCAGAACTTGCGGCACTAAAAAGAAGAATGAGAACATCGCGCCGATATAACAGAAACGGGCAATGTAGGCAGAGACGCGTTCACGATCTTTGAAAATGGTGAGTGGCATAATCGGGTTGTCAATTTTGACCTCACGAATTAAAAAGACAATGAGTAAGATGATAAATAACGCGATGAATAAGATATGATGACCACTACCGTTAATTCCATTAACTAGTGATAGAATCGCTAAGACCGATAGAATTGAACCGAAGTAATCTAGTTTTTGATGCGCTTGCGCAGGTCTAGCTGGAACGGTGAAGATTGTTAATAAAATTAGTAAAAGTCCTAATGGGACGTTGATTAAGAAACCTAATCTCCATGAAACAAACGTGGTCACAATTCCACCGATAATCAAGCCAACACTGGCACCTAATCCAGCGGTGACACCATAATATGAAATTGCCTTTTCACGTTGTTTTCCTTCATAATTATCTAGTAATAATGCCAGTGAAGTTGGTGCTAAGATGGCAGAACCGATGCCTTGAAAACCGCGCATGATAATGATGAAACTACCGGTGGGAGCAATCCCAACTAGCAATGAACATACAGTAAAAATAACGAGGCCGACTAAGAAAATCCGTTTACGCCCATATAAGTCCCCTAAACGACCACCTAACAATAGTAGACTGCCGAAGACTAACGCATAGATGTTGGTAATCCAGGCGATACTTTGTGGCGTCATTTGAAGGTCGGATGCAATCTTGACGGTACTGGTAAAGACGACCGAATTATCTAGTAAAATTAAAAAATAGCTCAGTAAAATAATTGGCAGAATGATGCCAAATTTGTTTTTCATCGTAATTTCCCCTTTGAATGTGATAAAATCATCATAATACTTAAAGCCAACTTTAAGGCAAGCGAAAGAAGGAAATAATTTTGAATATTAAAGAAGTTACCGCTCAAACTGGTGTCCCTGCTTCCACGATCCGTTATTATGAAAAAGAAGGGATTATCCCGCCAGTCAACCGTAATAGCGCCAATGTCCGCGACTTCGATGACCATGCGATTAGACGCATTGACTTTGCGAAGAAGATGCGCGATGCGGGGATGGAAATCAGTACGTTAAAACAATATATCCATTTGTTTGATAATGTCGAAAATAGCGAAGATCAACAATTAGCGATGTTAGTCGAACAAAAGCGCATCATGGAAGAAAAACGCGATAAAATGCAAAAGGCGATTGATCACTTAGCGCATAAGATTGAAAACTTCGACTCCCACATGTTGAAAGTTGAAGCTGAATTAAGAACAATGGCACAAAATAATAAGTAAATAAAAAAGCAGTCCGATTTGGACTGCTTTTTATTTTTAGTTTAAATCGATATCAACTGTGTTGTTATCAAAATAATCAGGTTGGTATTGTAGTTTTAATTTAGCACTTGGGTTAGCTTCACCAATTAGGTAACCGGTAACCTTTGCACCTGTATCAAGAGTACCGTCTTCGATAGTGTTATTATCGTAATCGTCATTACCAGTATCTGCATCTAGATCAGTTGCATTACCATCGGCACTCAATTTAAAGTCATATGCGTTATAATCTTGTTTTTGGTTGGTGTCATTTTCAATAGTTACATTGATAACAACAAACTTGTTACCACTTTTAGGTGTTTCATAGTCGCTTCCTGAATCATACTTAACATCGTTAACCATGATTTTGTAACCTTTATAGTCGATAGTTTCACCGACTTTATATTCCTTTGATAAAATATTATCAGAACTTGAAACCTTAGTTGCACTTCCGCTTGTTGTCTTTACATCTGAGCTTGAGCTAGCGTTGTTGATAGAATCATCACTACTACCTTGTGTACCAACGAATACAATCACAGCAACAGCAGCAACAGCAGCAACAGCAATAATTACCCAAATCCACCAAATTTTATACCATGGAGTTACATTATTGTTGTTCATTGGTTGGTTCTCCCTTCTTAGCTGGCTTTTGAAGGAATTCAAAAACAGTTGAAATAATCAATAATACGATTGATGGGAAAGCAAATAATAATGCTAACCCTGATAATACTGAACCAATAATCCCCAAAACTGGTCCAACAATTGAAATGCTTAATTGTTTAGCGTAGTACAATGCTAATACATTTAATACTACCCCAATCCAAGTAATAATATAAAAAACTCCAGCCTCGGTATTTCCATTATTAGCGATTGCTTCTCCGATAATGAAAATCCAAGATACAAATAACATCACTGCATTAAAAATATTGTAAATTGCAGTCCATGTGTTCATTCTTGACTTCATATGTATTTCCCCCAGAACAAATTTAATTTATACACATATATAATTTTACCACTTAATTTTTTATATTAAAATTATTTTTATATTATACTTATAATTAGAATATCATAATTAAAAAAGACAACCTCAACGGTCGTCTTTTTTATAAAATTGGCTTTAGCTGTGAATCAACCATTACTAGGTAAAGGATGGTGACCTACATTGATTCCACCATGGTAAAGCCAAGTTTTGATTAGTATTAAGTAGCTTGGGAGTAATATATCTGGAACAATTTTTAATATAGGAAACAATTGTAAATTCTAAATAAAAATAATGTAAAAGTTATGTAAACATTCAAAGATATCAATCTAGTGTTATTAAGCGTATACTTAGTGCAAATGAAAACGGAGGCCACAATATGAAAACGATTTTAGAGTTCAAGCACCAAGATGATGACATTATGATTGGGTTAGTTGATATGACAATGGCGCAAGCTATTTTTAAGTTGGTGCAAGATGATCGTGATATGTTGAGTGAGTGGCTTCCGTGGGCGAATTCGATGAAGACGATTGAAGATGAATACGCCTTTATTGAGTTTGCGCAGATTGAGTATGAGAAGAAGAATTTGATGGCGTGCGTGATTGTGGTGAATGGTGTGATTGCAGGGATGATTGATCTGCATAACATTGATTTAAAAAACCTGGTTGCCGAAATCGGATATTGGTTAAGTGCTGATTTTCAACACCGTGGCCTCATGCATACCTGCGTCGATAAATTATGTCGATACAGTTTTAATCAAATGGGATTGAAGGAAATTAAATTACTGGCTCGTCCAGATAATCAAGCGAGTCGACATGTCGCAGAAAGCTGTGATTTTGAATTAGTTTCTGAAATTCCAGCCGTTCATATCGTCGGTCAAAACGATAAAGATTGGGTGATTTATTCAAGAAAAATTCAGGACGAAAAATAGCTATTTTTTAGACAAAAGTATAATTAAAACGTTGATATGACAGGATTTGGATTGATTTCAAAAAAGTTGAAAATTTTTATTTACTCTCAGCTCAAAATCAATTAAAATAATCTCCATCAAGTATATGGGGTAAATCTATGAAAATAAATTATTCTCTAGTTTTTGACGTTTTAGTTAGGTTAGCATTTCTGTGCTTTGCAGTCTGGATTCAAGTAGCATATAGTTATGATTCAATGGCACATCTAGTTTCTTATTTAATGATGCTATTTAACCTATTCACAATTTTTTATGACACTAACTTTAGAAAAGGAAAAAAGGACTAACTCGAGGGGAGTTGGTCCTTTTTATACATAGGTATACAATATTTAGCTACTCTATCTTTCTTCTTTTTGTAAAAGCTTTTTGCATTTCTACATTACTAGCAAACATAAATTTATAATTAGATATAATGTCAAATTGATTATCATCACATCTATTAACTACGAAATCAGAAACTTCATATTGATAACTTGTAATAATGTTTTCATACAAAAGTTTAATATAAAGTTCAATAAAATCATTCGTTTGATGATTATCCATTTTTGATAGTTTTTCTTTGGTCCAGCCCATTATATTAATACTATAACGGATATTTTTTAAATTATTAAGTATTACATCTTCAAAATAAATAGCTCTTTGGTACAGTGGTTGTTTTGAAGAAATGAAACATCTAAGATATTGGACTAAACAATTAGGAGTATTCACAATAATAAATGATACCCACTCGTCATCATAATGGCCATCCAAGTTTAAATACATAATATCTCTCATTAATGATACGGAATTTTTAACACATAACTCTTCATATGATAAGAGATCGTTAGGACTGTAAATCCTACTTAACATATATAGAATATGCGGAATTACATTAGTTATCGTTTCATCATCTGAGTTCAACAATGATTTCAACTCTTTATCATAATCACACACTAATTTACTAAACATTTTTTTATTGTTAACTAATGGAACCCAAAATTTATTTAAAATAGACAATATATATTCACTGCCTAGTCCTGGTTCATATGGAAATTTTTCCAAAAAATAACCTTTAATAAAGGATACATTTTTTGCCTTAAAAGAAGATACTTTGTTTAAAACATCATTATTTTCTTTCTTATTGTTCTTACATACTTCCAAGCATACTGATATATAAGGCTCTATAAATGAAATAAAATTACTAAAGCTAGAATCATTACACTCATATATTACTAAGTTAATAAAAACAGAAGATACATTAGAACTATAATCACAGTATCTTAACATCTCATCCCATATTTGCTTATCTAATCCCATGAATTTTACACAATCTCTATTTTTATAGAACTTACAGATTCTATCAATTAAAATTCTACTTGGATTAATTTTCAATAATTCCAAATAAACTTCCTCATAACAAAAAAATAATTCATTTATTTTGTCAACAAAAACAGATTCAATTTTATTAATATGTTTATTTCTCTTAATCCGTACTTTTAAATCAATTATTGTTTGTTCTACACTTAATCTCACTACATTTCCGTTATTAAATATCATTCGTTCTCCTTTAGATAATACATTAAAAAGAGTGCCAAATTCTATGTCATCTTCAGAAATAAGTGAATGTTCTGTAATATTTACAGGTCCAATATTTTCAGAATAAGTTTGTCTTTCAATTAGCATTTTAAATAATGCTGTGTTTATAAATTTTTCACTTATATTATTTTTCCATGGTTTATTTAGAAAATATATTTTTTCTTCAAACCATAAGTTATAAATTGCTTTCCACTTAGAAGTATAGAATAAATCCATGCTTAATAAAGACGAAGATATTTGAGATTCAAATTCACGAATCAAATCATACAGTTCTAGTTCCGATTTTTCTGTAAGTTCATAAAGATTTGATCTATATCCATTTTCATACATTTCTTCAAATTTAGAAGCGCTATCTTTATCCTTCATAGATTTTACAAGAATCCATCCAGATATTACTCTTTCTTTACTAAAATCAGTATATTGAATATCTTCACGAAGTGACATTTTTTCATAAAATTCATATAATTTTTCATTTACGTCATCAAAACAAATTTTTTTATAAAATTTATAAGCATAAGTAGAAAAATACGAATTATCATTATTTAATAAATGATTTAAAAAATTTATCTTTTCTTCCTTTTTTAAATCATTTATTTTCTTATTTATAATTTCCCAAACGAAACCACTTAAAAAAATCTTTCCGTTTTTAAATACTTCACTTGTAAAAATTTGATGTATTCTTTGTTTCAAAAGATTACTATTAGAAATCCCCATCAAAAATTCATTCAAATCAAAGTCTATTCTAGATGGATTTCCACAATATGATAATCTATTAAGTATATCGAAAATTTCTTTGTCCTCGGTATACTCATTTCTAAATTTAGAGTAATTCAAACTATTAATATCACCATTTCTTTTAAATTCCTTACTGAGACCACGATTAAATTCAATACTAAAGTCGCTATGGGACTCATTATAAAAAAATGGCTCGATATTATGTTCTTTTAGTTTTTGTTCAATTCTTTTTTGTTCCACTGACTTTGAGCCTTTTTCTTCTAATCTCAATATAGCTACATAAGTATTTTTAACATTATCAAATAAAGACAATATGTAGTCTTCTTCCATACTTGATCCTATAAAGACAAGTAAATATTCTCCGTTAGACAATATATTTTTAAATTCTTTTAACATCTTATTTTCACGATAATAACTTTCATACGAAGAAAATGAGCTTATAAATAGATTTGGATCCCCATAAACGCTTCCATGTAAATGAAAAACTGTGTTATCTGTTATATTAAATAAATCATCATTTAATTCTTTTATGTCTCTAAACTCTCTAAATGAACCTCTAAATTTTTTTAAGTTCATTTCAGTAACATTATCATAATTAGTAGTAAAATAAGCCGCATCTAACTGGCTTAAACTATAATAGATTGAATTATCAAGCACGTTATCTTCGCTAATTATAAAGTGGGCTTTTTCATAATCTCTAAAATGCTTATAAAAATAATCGCTTCCAAAAACATCTTTTAAAAGCTTATATAGCTTTTTCACAATTTTAGTTTTATCTGAATCACATTTTTCATTCTCAGCAATTAAATCTCTTATTCTATTTTTTTGATTTTCGTTTGAATAATAATAATTCTTGATTTTACTATCCCAATATCTCAAAAGTTCCTTTATATATTTATTCCAAGTGGGAATTCCATACGGTACAGAAACTCCTGAACCAATAAAAAATATCAAATGATTGTTTTTACTGGCTTCATAAATCATATGTACCAATCCGCCAATGTTTTCTTTTACCAATTAATAAACACTCCTTTTAATATTTTATAAACATAAAATTGAAACATTTAGATTAGTAAAAAAGCATTCTAATAAGAATGCTTTTTTAATCGCCAATGATTCTAGAAATTTCTTCCTTTTCATCAACATCAATATCAATGGATAATTTAGTTCCATCAACAGCTTTTTTCATTAGGTTTTCTTTATCCTTCAATCTCGAATAAATCTTTTCATCAATATATCCAGGAAGTCCTTCTCTTCCATCTGATATAAAGTAATAGTAATTAGTCTGATCTGTGGGATTAAGTCCAAGACGGTGAATTCTATCCCTTGATTGCAACATGTGAGTTAGATTAAATGAATATTCCAAATAAATTGCATCATGACATACAGAATGAAGTGATACAGATTCAGCCATCGTTTGCGGATTAGCAACAATAACATTTAAATCAGTGTTTTTAAATTCATCAATAATCTGTTCTCTATCTGATAAATCAACACTTCCACTGATTTCTTTAGCGGTAAATCCCATTCTTTTGATGTCTTCACAAACCTTAGACATTGTATCTCTGTTAATACACCAGAAAATTAACTTTCTATCTTGATCTAGTATTTCTTTAGCTACTTCCATTGACTTTAAATATTTAGATGATTTATCAATAACTGGCAATCCTAAAAATTCAGCATCATCAATTTCATCATTATTTATAATTTCTGCTTGGCCATCCTCAAATTCATCCATCAAGTCAGTTTGTGAAGATATCTTTTTCAACAATAAACTTGGATTAGAAGAAAGCTGAATAAGTCTTATAAACAAAACAATTGGCTGATCAGAATATCTATCCCATAAATAAGAGGCCCATTTTTGCTCGTCTTCGCTTACTACAGATCTATATATGTGGTCATCATTAGCATCAGGAACTTGTAATTGCTTCTTATTAGTTCTCCAATAGAATGGATATAGTTTTTCATTTATTTCATTAGATTCTGAACTGTCATTCTTGGCTTTTTTCAATTCATTCAAATCCAATCCAAAAACTTTACCATAATCCTGATTGTACAAAATGTGCATAAAATTCCATATATCACTATAACTATTAGGAATAGGTGTACCTGTAAGAACCATACAGTATTCTACTTTTTTAGAAATATCTATACATATTTGAGCTTTTTTTGAATCCGTAGATTTTATTTTATGCCCTTCATCAAAAACAACCAGAGTTTTATCGTCTAAAATATCATTAAATATTATGTCTGTATTTCCAGGTAATGATTCATAATTAAATAGATACAAATTGTATTCTTTAGATGACATTATCGGTCTTCGATTTTTATCTTGAACATCATAAACGCTTAAGATGGCATCGTTTCCGAAGTTTTCATAAAATTCATCTCTCCAAGCTTTAAATGAATTCTTAGGTCCAACAACTAATATCTTTTCAATGTCATATATTGCTCTTAAATATGAAAAGGTCCCATAAACCATTGATGTCTTACCAGATCCAGGGACAGAGAAATTTCCAACTCTTTTCATAGCTTTCATATAAAAACTAGCCCACATCTGTTGTTCACGTAATTGTCGGGACATGCCCAAAGAAACCACTGTCTTAAATTTTTTAAATTCAGATAATATGGAATCATCTTTTTCCTTTATTAAAGTCCCCATTTCTCTTAATTTATCTATAGGTAGATCGTTAGACTTTTTGAGAAACTTAAATAAATCATCACTAATTCTTAAATTCAAGTCTCTATTTTGACAATATGACGTTATGGAATCAACAATATAACTAACGTTATTAACACTCAATTCATCCTTAAATACCCATTTATCTTTATCGAGTAAATAAACATTTCTAATTGTTCTAATATCGGAATCAGAATAGTCAAAATTAAAGTTAGGAAAATTAATCTCCATCATTAATTTTCCGTCATATTTTAAAACTATTTGTTCTTTAGCTGACTCTGATGAATCCATTTTTATGAATTTATCTTTGCTAAAGGAGATTAACTCATCTCTTAATATTTCATCAAATTCCTTAACCATAATAGTGTCATCATCAGAGGAATTATTCCATAAATCATTAAAGACGACTTCTCTTTCAATTATTGAAACTTTATCTTCATCCGACGTCCAGCTTTTATTAACTGTTATCGATTCATAATTATTTAAAAAAGCTGCTTTAGTCTCATTCAATGATCCAGAGAAAAACAGATAATCATTTCCATCACTAATAATTCCGTATTTTGCATGGAATATTCCGCTATTTTTGAATCCCACTTTTATTTCAACTAAACCTATTTCTATTAAATAAGCAAGATTACAGAAATCATTTTTTTGATCTAAACTTAGTTCATTAAAGTCTGATAATTTCTTTTTTATATCAGATTGAAAGTTATTTTTATCCAAATAACCTTTCTTCATCAGTATATAATCTTCATCACTAATTGTATTAGATATAATCAGTTGATATTTACCATTGTTTTTATAAAGCCCGTATAACCCTTTAGCGAACAGTGATAACGCAGCTGAACTAAAATATCCACTTACTCTTTTATATTTAACAGCTTCCGAAAGCGCTTTGTCATAAAAATCTTTCTGAATATTGTCCGCTCCAGTGGAATATGTCATCTTAAATTTTTTATCTCTTAGCATTTATAAACTCCGAAAGATTATCCACTTTATCTTTTAATTGGTTTAATTTATTAATAAAGTTCGACTTAAGTTCACTACTCATATGATTTACATCATCTATATCAACTTTAGATATGTTATTAAGGGCTACATCAACTAATTTTTCCTCTTTATTTTTTTCTTTAGATAACGCAAATTCTTCAATTATATCTTTAGAGAAATCCGAAACTGATTGCTTTGTTTCTTTATTTAAGTATCCATCATCGTGAAATGATTGATATGTTTCAGCATTAATCTTCTTAGCGTCATTAATTTTATCTTCTGTAAAAACTTTATCGTTTTTACATGAATCGATTAATGATCTTATTTTTTTAGAATCATATCCACTCATAAACGCAGAGAAACATGTTTCTTTTATCGCTTGTTTTCTCTCTTCATCCATCCCTTTAGACTTTACAATCTTTTTCATTTCATTCAATGTTCCATCTAGTTTTTGTTCTCTCGCAAAATTAAATTGCAAAGGTTTTCCGATGAAATCAAGAAAATCAATCATTATTCCAGCCATTATAATGTCATCTTGAACTTTTCCGACAGACTGATTACTGTCTTGAGCGTACTCAGAAATAGTAAATTCTTTATTTTCAGCCATTAGATTTCTATAAACGCCAACATATCTATCGATTGGATTGTAAGAAACTTTTTCTTCCAAATTTTGAATTTGAAGTTCTAATTTCTTAACATCTTTATCTTCGTACTTACTTTTATCCAAAACGACAGCTATTATATGTCCATACTTATCATCATTTGTTTCTCTGCTTAATTTCCTTAAACATGTAAATCTTCTGTTCCCATCAATAACTGTTCCATCACTCATAACAACTGCAGATTCTCGTTGTCTTGTTGCTTTAATGTTAGCCATGGTTTTTTTATTATCAGCAGGGGCACTATCGAAAATAAATGATTCAATCTTATCCTCAGTAATATCTTGATTTGTTGCTTCTATTTCAGTCATGAAAGAAGCAATTCGATCGTTTTTTCTATTGTATTTAAGCATATCAAGCGGAATTCTATATGTTTTATAAGTGTTTGTTTCACCCTTTAAATCTAATGTCTTGGTTCCAACTTCTTCAAAATCTCCATTTGAAATATTATCTAGTAAATTCATCATATTAATCCCCTTTTTGTTTATCTAAGTAGTAATCTTCTTTATTGTTGTATATTTTCTCAAAGTATTCAGCGTAATAATTACATCTCTTTATTACTAATTTTTTCGATAAAATAACACCATACTTTTCCTTTATTTCATCAATAAAATCAATAATATCGCTAACATTCCCTAGTTTAGACAATTCAATACTAATAAAATCTTCTATAACATCTTTATAATTATTACTATAAATACGTACGCTATTATTTGTAATCCTCTGTACTACTCTCAATCTACCTGAGCAGTTAATAATGTCATCATAAAAACAGTCATTAAAATAGTATCCAACAATCTTATCTTCCAGAGAATCAAGCAACATTTTAACTGAAACAAATCGATGGTTTCTTGAGCTAATAACAAAATTGCTTATAAAATCTAAAATATCTTTTTTATCGATTTCACCATCACTAATGTCTTTTAAGTATTCAATAGTACAAAACTTACCAGGTTCTATTTGGAATACTTCTAACTCTTTTTGCAAAAATTTTAAAGACGTTCTTATAGAACGAGAGGTTAGCAATATATTATATTTAGCATCATCAAAATCTGATATTCTTATTACATGTTTCAATGCTTTTGATATGCTATCGTAAGTATTTTTAACATATACATCACCTTTATGGGTGTATCCAAATTGTTGATAAAGACTACCATCATAATCTTTACCGGTAATTATTTTAAATTTTTCTTCTAGGTAAATATCTTCCGACAACTTATTATTTATATCTTTATTTATTTTAGACGAATCATTAGATTCTTCATGAAAATGATTTATAATAAATCTCTTAACATACTGAACAGATAAACCAAACGTTTTATTCATTTTGTCAGACATTGCATCTATTGACATACCGATATGTTCGTCCATATATTTTTTGAAAAAAACATATTCAGAATCATTTCCTATATGGAAGAATGGCCTTTTAAGTAATTTAATTTTTGGAAAAACATTTTTAAAATAACTAAAATATCCAAATAATTCGTAATAATTTCTAATATCTAGAGATTGCATTAAGCTTTTATTGTTGTCATAAATTCTAAAGAATGAATAATAACCGCCATCCAATTTTTCAATAATTTTATTTAAGCTAATTAATAAATTAACTTTTCTATTGTAGTCATAATATCTTATTTGTCCTAAAGAGCCCTCAATAGTTATGCCCTCTTTTTCTAATCGATTATCTAGGTCATATTCATTCTGTAATTTTGTAGTCCTATATTTACGATTATACATCGACATAAATACGCTTTTTGAAAAAACATAATCTTTATTTAATGTAATAAATTCTACTAAACTTCTGCTAAACCTACCGTTTAACAAATTGTCACTAGCGAATTTTTCATTAGAGTAAATAAAAAAATCATCCTTATGGTTGTTATACTCTTCGTATGTTAGTCTTTTAACTCCAGAATCACAAAAAACATTAATAATATTATATGTCTCAATACTTTCGTCAAATAACCCGCAAAACATTTTTGCATCTAATCTATATTCTTCAAAAGCATTTCTATATTTATAAAACTCAATCGATTGATTAAAAACATAAAAAATATTTTTAATATCTTCTTTGACTTCATCTTCGCTCTTCTCAAAAGCAGTAGCAACAAACACTTCTGACTTTCCATCTAAAAGGTATAAAAGTTCCTCTTTATGATTAAAATCTTTTTTCAAGAAATCTTTATAACTTCTTCTAACGACATCCCTATCCACATCGAACAAAATATTACTAGGGAACTTATAATATCCCCACTCAGTTATAATATATCCATCTTGTATAAGGTCAATCGTTAAAGAAATAACACTTGCTTTTTCTGGAATCCTAACTTTTAGATTTGATAAATAATGATTAACATCATCATAAAAATTTTCAGCCTTCACCTTTTTATTCTTCATCAAATAAAAAAGTATCAATTCCTTTATATATTCAACATCGGATGAAAATTCTTCCAAGAAATTATCGCATGGTGTTAATATGCTCTCTACAAAAGAATCTTCAAAGTATATTCTTCCAGAATAAAGTCTGTTGATAATGTCTAATAGGTCATTACTTATATCTCTTAACCTACATATAACAGATTCACTTGCTCCAAATGATTTTAATAAATTAACAGAGTATAAAAAATCCTGATTATGTACTTCTGCTTCTCTAAGATTGTTTTGGGCTTTATGTAATTGTTCTGCGTAATTATTGCCACCTCCAACATCCAGTAAAAATTCTAAAGATTTATCAATTATGATCAAGTCAAAAACGTTATGAATTTTATCAACAAAATATTGATTGTTATCAATTTCATAAATATTTTTGAACTCACAAGCAGTCTTAGTCATCAGTCTCACTTCTTTTATTCATATATAGTTATATAAAAATACATAATAATTAATATTTAAATTATATAACGTATATAACAATAAAAAAAGAGAAACCTTTTTAGGTTCCTCTTTATTCTTCATACTCTTCAACTATATTTTTAATGCCCTTACCGATACCTTCAATTATACTTGTTACTAATGCATTACCCATAAAGAACATTCTCATTCGATCGGAAACCTCTTTGACTTCTCCATCGACTATCTTGTATTTAGTCCAGTCGTCTGGGAAGTCTTGTAGTCTTTCTGCCTCAATTGGTGTCAAAATTCTATATCTATCATTAATCTTTAACCAATGGGTTGATCTGTTTACACTTCCTTCAGAAGTAAGCATTGTTCTTCCTGGAAGAGATAAGTCTTCATAAGGTGACATTCCACCTTCACTATAAGTGTAAGTATGTCCATCCGCACTGGTTCTATCAATTCTTTTAGGACCACGTAGGTAGGCAAACTTATCAATCTTAGCTTGATCATCAACATAATATTTTTCATCAACGTCTTCTTCAGGCAAGATAATGTCTCTCAATGGAATTGGATTCTTTCCTGAATTAGGGACAGAATCTACTGTATAGTATCTGCCATGTCTCATAATTCCGGTATTAAATACCTTTCCTGTAAAGTTATCCGAAGCTTCAACAATATCATCAGGTAGTTCATAATAAGCTCTTCTACCCTTATATAATTCTTCCTTGATAGGAAATTCTTTAGCAAATAGACCTTCTTTGAAGATGTATTCATCATAAGCATCATCAGCCATTAAAATGCTATCTTGTTCATACTTTTCATCTAAATGCTTAGCATATGGTAAGTCATCCCTAAACACAAAGAAATAAACGCGTCGACGACGTTGTGCTCGACCGTATTCTGCAGCATTAATAACACGCCATTCTACTGAATATCCTAAGCTATTAAGTGCAGTTAACATAATTGAGAAGTCACGACCACGCTGACTGGCAGGCGCCTTTAGTAGTCTATCGACATTTTCAAAAATCATGTACTTAGGATGGATGTTTTCTGCGGCACGAATAATTTGCCAGAATAAGACACCCTTTTTACCTTGAATACCCATTTCATTTTTCTTTGATCTCGCAACGGAATAATCTTGGCATGGAAAACCACCAACAATTATATCAGCATCCATTGATTTGAATTTTTCATCGGAAATTTCTGCAACATCAATTCCGATGTTATCGGAATCTGGGAAGCGATAGTTATAAACATCAAAAGCATCTTGGCTTTTTCTACCAGGTTCAAATTGGTTAGCCCATTTTGTTTGGAATAGTTCCTTATCTGCATTATCTAATCCAATGCGGAATCCACCAACACCGGCGAATAATTCCAAAACATTTAATTTTTCTGCCATGATAATCACTCCTTTTTCAAATTTACTATCTTCTATTATATAATAGATGTTGAAAAGGATCAACACATATTGTCTATTAGTGAGGTAACTATGGAATTTAAGACCAAGGAAGACGTACATAATAGAGCTGTTCAAATTGAGCACATCAAACAATCTGACTTAATAAATCAACTTAATCTAAATATAAAAGGCAACAAAAACGCAATGGGTGACGTTTTTGAAGCCTGGTTTGGCAAGCCAAAAGACTCAGCTAGCGAACCAGACTTAGGAGTCTCTGAATTAAAGGCTACCCCATTTAAAAAGTTAAAGAATGGCAAAATAAGTGCTAAAGAAAGATTAGTGCTCAACATTATTAATTACGCAGAGTTAGACAAAGAAATTTTTGATAAAAGCCACTTGTTAAGAAAAAATAAGGTGCTTGAACTAGCGTACTATGAATACAATAATGACATTCCAAAGTCTGATTGGTATTTTGCTAAATGTGTTACCTATGAAATGCTAAAAGATAAAACTGATTTAGAAATCATAAAACGTGACTGGGAAACTATTCAATCATATGTAAAAAATGGTCATGCCGAAGATATTAACGAAGGATTAACCAACTACCTAGCTGCATGTACTAAAGGAAAAAATAAAAATTCACTAAGATCACAACCTAATTCTGATGTTATGGCTAAACAAAGAGCATTTTCATTCAAGAGTAGTTTCATGACTACCCTATTAAGAAACTATATTTTTGGCGACAAAAAATCAGACGCGATAATCAAAGATGCTAAATCTTTAGAAACACAGTCTTTTGAGGATATCATCATTGATAAGTTCAAACCTTATATTGGTATGTCCGTTAATGAGATAATTAAAAAATTAAATATCCCCGTAAAAGAATCTAAAACTATTGGAAAATACAACGTAGCAATCGTAAATAAAATTCTAGGCATCAAAAGTAGAAACGGAATAGAAGCTGAAGAATTCCAAAAAGCGTCAATTGTTCCAAAAACAATTCAATTTAATTATAAAAATAACAACAAAGAAAGTATGTCTTTACCACCATTCAAGTTTAAGGAATTGGCAAAAGAAAAATGGGAAGATGATGAAGGAAATCCATCCGCAACCCTAAATATATATTTTGCTGAAAGTAAGTTTCTATTTATAGTATTTAAATCCGATGAACAAGGTAATAATTTCTTAAAAGGGATTAAATTTTACCGAGTTCCTGATGAGCAAAGAAATTCAATAATCAAAAATGCTTGGTTATCTACTGTTGAAGAACTAAATGATGGAGTAAAACTAACATACGACGAGAGAAGAAAGCGCGTATCAAACGATTTGATTTCTGCAAAGGATAAGATGATTATCCATGTTAGACCGCATGCTGCTCATAGTAGTTATATAAATAACGTAAATTCTAACGAACTTCCTAAACCTGCTAGATGGATTAATAAACCTAAAGAATACTCAAATAATTACATGACTACTCAATCATTTTGGTTAAATAGTAGTTATATTAAAAAATCAGTTGAAGATTTATTGTAAATAGAGATGATATTTTCATCTCTTTTTTTGTATTCTATAGTAAAACTTCCCGAATAAATTTATGACTCCTTTATTCTCACCAACATCTTTATATTCATCCCTTAAAAGTAATTGAATCCGATAATTTCTTTCAAGCCATCCCACCATATCCATTACCTCTGCATTATTTTCTTTATCAAATGCCAGATAGTCTTCTTCGGGTTGTTCTAAATTATTATAGTCAGTAAACTCATCAATCATGATTCGATATGCAAGAATGGCTAATTTCCAATCATAATTTTTATATTTAATCTGATAGTTTTTATCATCATATGTTCTTAAGTCTTCTTTATAAGATTCACATGCAATTTCCGTAATATCTCTCATATAACCACCTACCAGTAATCATTATAGATCGAATTACCATACAAAAAAGGAATAACTCACTTCGAGTTATTCCTTTTTCTTTACAGATACCACTTTAAAACTATTACGACGCTTTCGAACTCGCGCTTCATCATTTTTAAGCTCTTGTTCTTCAGCCATCTCCATAATCCATTGTTGATAGCCTTTTGTGATTCCATTGTCTATCATTTCGTACATCAAATCTTCAATCGACTGCTTCTTACATTCAGATAGTACCTGTAATTTGCCAAACATTTCGTCTCCCATTACCATCTTAACAATGAAATCAACTTTATTATTATCATCATCGAACATATTGATCACCTTCTAATCATCAGTAAATCCAATTCTTTTTTCATAGCCATTTTCCAAAAACATTAGCGCTAATGCGCCGATATAGACTAATAATATCACTAGTTCTTGCACGATTGATAGTGGTCTAGTCATCCCGACCCAAGACATAATCATCACGACCACAAATGACAACAATGACAATGTGCGACGGAAGTATACGACTGCGATTTGTTTTCTGGTTTTCAATCTAATCACCTAACTTATGTACATCCCCAGCGGGATTTTATTTAAACAACTTAAAAGTCGTCTTATGGTAAAACTTATTATAGGCAGCTTTGTGCGGATTATTAATCCAACCCATCCCTTTTTGTCCATACAATGGATTGAATTCTTTCTTGATTGAGCGGGTCAAACGACCCTTAGTACTAGCTGCTAAAGATTTCTTCCAACTAGGTTTTCTGACGCCGATTTTCATCTTATCATCTTCTTTTCCTAATATACGACTAGTATACATCATAATTAACTAATCGATAAATAATTTATTGAAAAATAAAAAGAACTTCCTCTGAAGTTCTTTTTTGGCTTACACAATCGTAGGGACAGTTGGGTCAAAGAAGTCATTAACTAATAGCATGACACGATATAAATCGTTTGATAATTCTTCTAATCCGGCGTGAGTGCGTTTATTGTATTGTAGTGCTGATTGATAATTAAATAATTTGTAGTTGTCCGGATCACTGGCATCGTATAAGACAGCGGTTAACGCAGCGGTCAAACCAGCGGTTAATGTTACCTGCATTCGTCTAGTACTAATTTCGATATCAATCTTGTATCCAGTAATTAAGTCGTGTTTTTCAACGGAAGTAATAAAAATGGGTGTCACTTTAAATGATGATTTAGTGTCGTTGGTATATCGACAATATGTTTCATAATCCCCAATTAATGCGGGAATCAACTCATCATGCAGGCGACCACAAAAACAGTAAAACATATCATGATCAGAAACATTGTAGTCTTTCACAAATTTCTTGATGCCTTGAATTAATCCGGAAGTTGATGCATTGATTCCTTCATACATTGTGACTAGTTTTTCTTCATCCATTTTAGGTGGCCTCCCTTAAAGTAAAATTTCTTTAACATTATGGTATTTATCGACTTCTTCCATCGCATCGACAAGCCCTTCGGCTAACTCTTCTGGGGTATAACCATCTTGTTTTTTTAATGCGACGATTTCATTAATTACCTTATCTTCATCGCCGGAAACGGTGGCTTTAACGGTAATTAAGTCCTCCCCACCAAAGGTGATGAAAATGCCTAATTGTGGTTTTAATAAAATGACTTCATAAGTGTCGTCGTCTTCATTATGACGTGTCTTTAATAAGTATTGTTCTTTGGATTCCTTAGTAACTTCATTGGGTAACCGGAAATACAAATTCCCGTATGGTGAAATAAATTTAAAGGCCTGAATAAATTCCTTCGACAAGCGTTCTTTGATTTCGTCAGCAGAAATTTTAGCGTCTTGGTCAGTAAATTTTTTGACCCACTCTGATGCAAACGTGATATAAGCTATGATTCGATCCATTAAAACAACACTCCCATCTATTGATACTATTATTATATAACTATAATCATAAATTAGATGGATATTTGCCGCGGATTTTAGCATCTTTTGAGGATTATTTGAAAATAAAAAAGACTTCATTTTTTAGAAGTCTTTTAGTCGTCATGATTAGTATCATCATCATCTTTTTGATCTTGTTGTTTTTCGTTTTTTCTGTGCTTCCGTTCAAATTCTCGGCGGATTTGTTCAGCCGCATCGTGAATGTCTTCAGCTTGAATAGCAGGTTCATCCCCGTTGGCAAATGCTTCCTTTTCTTCAAACCCATGTTTTAAGTCTTCTTGATATTCCGGAGTATTTTCTTCTGCAATTTGTTCAGCCGTTTTCTCTTCTGTTATCACTGGTATGAGATAAAAATACGATACACTAAACATCAATGATTTTAGTTGCTCCAACATATCTAACTGAGCAACGTCATATTTATGGTAAGAATCCGACTTACGTTGATAGTCCCATAGACGTTTCTTACCATTTTGATCTACTTTATATTCCACCATCGTAATCTCATTGGTTTCACTATCAGACATCACGAGTTGGATACAACTTAATTCCGTCGCTAAATCAACGATATAGCCGACCACTTCACCATTTACGATGTGTGGCGTTACATCCATTGCAGCCAGTGGATCTTGGGAGTAATAGCGATAATTAAGAAACATCGATGTAATCGCGCTGATAAAGTCCTCGCGAATTCTTTGAGGTTGGTAATCGACTAGTTTACCATCGACTTCCTCTAGCGTCTTCATGTATTCGTTAATCCGTTCTTCAAAATCTTTGGATTCAATCTCATGATTCATCGCTATTTCACGAACGTAGTCTTTATTCACCATCAGTACTCCTCCTTAGTACAAAATATCGTCAACGACGTGATAATCATCAATCTTTTTAAATGCAGCGACCACCATTTGAACGAACTGGTCATCTAAATACATATCGAACTTAGCACCAATCGTGGTATTTTCTAATTCGACTTGCTCGCTGGACTGAGTACTCGTCCCATAACAAGTAATCTTGATTAAATCTTCGCCACCCAGTTGCACAAAAATAGTAACGGTCGGACCCAACAACGTCACGGTCGTAGTATCATCTTGATTAGTGGTTTTGATTCGGTACTGTGCTTGGTTAAGCAGTGGACTGTCAACATAATATAGTTGGCCATATGGATCGTATTCTTTGAAGAGCGTATCAAAATAGGTACGTAAGAAATCGAGTGCATAATCATAATTAAAGGCCTTTTCTTTTAACATTACGTCTTGTAATTCCACTACTAAATCATCATATGTCATACTAGTCACCGCCTTAATCGATAATAAAAAAGCAGCTAAGCTGCTTTTTTAATTACTATAAATTATAACCAATCATGATATTTTTGAAAGCATTTAGACAACCCTTATCAATGCGTTGGTTTAAGAATTCGGCATTAGTAATGTTGACGTTATCAAAGAAGTTAATTGACATATTAACTTCTGGACAGATAGCGACAAACTTTTTAATCATACTTTCATCAAATGCATGTGGTTGTAGTTCCATGTCTAAACCAAATTCCTTGTGGTAGAAACTCATTACCATTTGTTTTAATAACACGGTCATTTCACGGTTGGGCACCGTAGTAATATCTGCTTCTACTTGCAACATTGCATAGTAGCGGTCGTATAACTTGTATTGGGCATTGTAAGATTGCACCATGTTAATACGAGCGACGCGAATATTTTCTAGAGAATATCCAGAATCATTCATTTCCTTTTCACGGTTCGATAATTCTTTACTCTTAACGTAACTGATAGGATCAGTTCTTAACACCATTTCACGATTGGGAATATCGTCAGTTGCAGAAGTAATCGGACGATAGACCATACTATTAAATTGGAATGATGTTTCTTTAGACATTGAAGCATCCACTGTTTTTGCACTATTCAAGCGCGCCGTTCTTTCATTTGACATGTTCTTAAAGACAACATAAATAATTGATGCTAATGCAATAATGATGGCTAAAGTAATAGTCAAAGTTATATTTGCTAACAGCCCAATTATCAATATCACCATTATTATTGTTCCAGAACAACCCAGTCTCATTTACGCCACTCCAATCGGTCTTAAAATAATTATATTTTAATTATAGTATTTTTTGACCATTTTTACATTATAATTTTATCAACTTATAAGAATAATAAAAAAAGAGGGATAATATCCCTCTTTTTAGTCTTAGTTAATAGAAATCTTGTGCGCAGCTTGCTTTTCAGTGGACTTAGGTAATTGAATCTTTAATACTCCACCATCGTAATCTGCACTAATCTTATCAATTTCAACGTCAGGTAGGTAGAATGAACGAGCAACATTGCTGGAAGTACGTTCCTTTCTTAAGACCTTCCCTTCCTTATTAGTGTCTTCTTTATTTAAGTTGTGACTAGCATGAATACTCAAAGTATCATTGTCGTAATCTAGATGAATATCATCCTTCTTGAAACCAGGTAATTCAGAGCTTACTACGTAATTATCTTCGTTTTCAATAACGTCAGTCTTCATTTGATTGCCGGCAACTGAATTGAAAAAGTTCTTGCCGAAGTCACCAAAGAAATCACTCATTGGATCAAATACATCAAAATCTCTATTTCTTAATTCATTAGCCATAATCAAAGCCCCTTTTCAAAAAAATATTTATGAATTGATGTTGATAGTTATTTATTTCCTATCAACAATTCTTATAATAGTCAGTATTGGTCAAATAGTCAAGAGAAAATTAGCACTTATTTTAGTCGAGTGCTAAAAATCGGGGTTAATCGTTGATATGACGGCATTTTAAATTTAATTTTTTTACAAAAAAATAGTGATTCAACGAATTGAATCACTATTAATCAGTTATTTTTATTTAAACATTGAAGCGTAAGCCCAACCTAAGTACTTACCATTATAGTAAGCCTTGTAGTAGTAATGCTTGTCGCCGGGACGTTTAGCACGTTCCTTAATTACCACTGGCGTGTTGGCATAACTTTGACCATATTCAGTCATTTTAGTTCCACCGACAGAACTGTAGAAGTTAACCTTTGGATGTAATCTAACGATCTTAGTTAGATTGTATTTTGAATAATGAATACTTTGCTTTGCTTCAACTCCGGTAGTCGAGATCCATCCCATCGCACGACCTTTGTAGTATAGACGGTAATAAGTATTACCAGTCACTACGTTTTTGGCCAATGAGTTGATGGTCATTTCTTTGTTAGCGTAGTTCTTAGCATGATGACTAACTGCTACTTTACCATTGTACTTAGTGTCACCAGGGACATGGTTGTAAATTTCTAGACCAGTTCCCGGTTTGATAACCATAGTCTTGTTAACAATGGTATAGTTAACCACTTTTTTGACCACTTTTTTCTTCTTAGTGGTCTTCTTTTTCTTAGTCGTTTGTTTCTTAGGCACCACTGGGTTATTAGTATTAGCAGCAGTACTGTTAGTACTATTATTAGCACCTTGTTGAGCTTGTTGTTGACCCTGGTTGGCATTGTTAGATGCCTGGGTAGATTGGTTAGTAGTTGGAGCGGTAATCGTAGGAATTGGACTTGGATTATTCGCATCATAAGTATCACCAATGAACCAATTCACACTTTGTGATGTTAACAAGTTCGCATCTAATGATTTACCAAGCGCCTTGGAATAAAAACGACTAGTGAATTGCCATAAGACATGTTCTCTAGCAGGTTCATTATCTTGATAGGCAGCAATCCAATAACCATCATAATTAGAAACCGCATAAGCAGAATGTTTTACCATGAAATTCGCATCAGAATATAGCAAAATCTTACGGTTACCAACTAATGGACGTAGTGCGTTCAACCAAGCAACGGTTGAATCGTTAGTGCCACCAGAAGTAACGGTTTGATCTTCATAATCATTGACGTAAAACAATGCATTAGGGGCGCGACTATAAAGCACTTTAGCTTCATATGCCGCGTCTTGAGGGTTTTCGTATTGACTAAATGAGTATACCCCATATGGAATCCCATATTTATTCATTAAATCACGGTTACTTTGGAAAGTCTTATCAGCATAAGCACTTCCATATTGAACACGCAAAATCACGAATGGAACTTCATTCTTTAATTGTTGGGCTTGCGCATCAGTAATTTGGCCTTGCCATTCAGAAATATCATAAACGGTATTAGTTGAGTTAGCACTACTAGCACTTGCTGCATCAGCCATGACGTTGACCGAGGAGCTAGCCAGCACCAATCCGATTACGGTTATCATCATTAGCCATAATTTGTTTCGTTTCATAGACAGATATAAATATTTTTAATTTATACCATCCACACCTCCTCTTGTCATTTTCTCATTACATTCCATTGTAACAGACAGCGCTAAAAAAGATACCGCTATTAAAGGAAAAATAGAATTAATTGCCATTTCTTATAGGTTAAAAGTGACCGTGAAAATGGCACCGGTTGGATGATTATCGCGTACCGTAATACGACCATGATGTTGATCAACAATCCATTTGGCAATCGATAGCCCTAAACCATTCCCACCAGTCTTTGAGTTTCTCGACTTGTCGGTGCGGTAGAAACGTTCAAAGATAAGTTCTTTATCTTCATCTGGCACCCCGTTTCCGGTATCGGAAACCGACATCTTCAATGAATTATGGTTGCGGTTAACGCGGACAGCGACAGTGCCACCTTGTGGGGTGTACTTCATCGCATTGTCGACTAAAATCACCATTAATTGTTTGATTAAATCGGTGTCAATGCGGCCATTCCCGTCCACATCGACGTTGCTAACGAATGACTTGTTTTGACTATTCGCAATTTCGTTAAATGGTGCGACAACCGCATCAAAGAAAGGTGCTAATTCGACGTCTTGGCGTTGTGCTTGGACAATGTTGGAGTCCGAACGCGCCAATGTTAATAAGCGTTGCGTGAGGACTTTCAAATGCTTAACCTCTTCTAGCGTCGTTGAGACCGGTTGAATCTGGTCAACAATTCGATCAGTCGGTTTAGTTAACAGATATTCCATTTGGTTTTGAATTACTGTTAGCGGTGTGCGTAATTCATGCGCCGCATTAGAACTGAATTCCTTTTGGCGGTGCCATGAATTTATGATGGGTTTCATACTAGATTTAGATAGATAGTATGCGATTAAGATGGCAATAATCCAGAAGAAGACCAGCGTTACGATTAAAGCTTCGATAAAACTGTGTAGTGCCAGTAATTCGGCATCGATATTTTGCAAAATCAATACATAATTACCAGCGTATTCTGGATTCAAATTATCTTTGGAAACCTTCAATAAAATTGCGCGGAAATTAGTGACGTAGTTTTTCGAACCAAGAGTAATTTGATCAACTTTATTTAACTTACTAGAATCAACGGTTAACTTACTCAAGAGTTGATAAGTACGTTGCCCTAACATCCCTCGATTAGAGATAATTCCCTTCTTATTAAAAACAATGATGTTGGTTTGAAAATCACCGTTACTATAATTATTAAATGGGTTAAAAGCCCCCGGTCTGGGATTCACCTGTAATGGTTCTTGTGTTGACGCCACGTTACGTTCGATGCGAATCCGTTGGCGGTTTAGACCAGCATCAATGTTGGAATAAATTGATTTTTGGAAGAAGAAATAGACAATCATCCCTAAGAGCGCGAATAAAATCGCAAAACCAATTAGTTCTTTTATAAACAGCTTAATTTGTTGTTTATGCTCTAAGATGCGATCTCTCATATTATTCTCCTTCTAACATGTAACCAACATTTCGCAATGTCTTGATGGGGTTGGTTCCAGAAATTTGTTTAATCTTCTTTCTTAAATTACTCATGTAAACTTCGACCACTGACAAGGCAGTTTCTGAGTCAAATCCCCAGAGACGGTCAAAGATTTGATCTTTGGTAATAATGGTTGCTGGATTTTGGACAAAGTAAACCAATAAATCGTATTCTTTTCCATTTAATTGTAGTTCTTTCCCTTGGTATTCCACGTAATGACGACCTAAGTCAATGGAAAAACCAGCAACGGTTAGTTGGTTGTTGTTACCTAAACGACCAGCTCGTTTTAAAAGTGCTTTTACACGTAAGATTAATTCTTCACGGTGGAAAGGCTTAGTTAGGTAGTCATCGGCACCTAGTTCAAATCCATGGACCTTATCAGCCATAGTATCTTTGGCAGTCAAAATTAAGACTGGCATATCGATGCCGTCATCGACACGCCATTGTTTTAAAATGTCGTATCCATTCACTTCTGGCAACATTAAATCCAAGATGGCGATATCGTAAATGTTATCTTGGCCCATCATTTGACCTTCGAAGCCATCATGCACAACGGTGGTGTTTCCAATTGGCGCTAAAAATTGTGCCACACTGGCAGCTAAGTTTTCGTCATCTTCGACGATTAAAATATTTAAACCATCCATAATTATCAATTCCTTTCAGGGTTTTTCAATGTTAATTTTCAATTTAAGTTAAGTTTATGATTGCTTTAAGATTAGTTTAATTTTCTTAAACTAGACTTAAAGCATTCCAATAAAGGAAGTGCCCAACCATGATAACTATTTGCCGACAATTTTTTAAGTTCGGTGTGGTTGGATTAATCAACACTATTTTAACGTATCTTATATATACTTTGCTATATAAAGCAACATCTCCCACGGATGCCATGGCAATCGGATACGGAATTACTTCGGTGATCGGGTTAACCATCAACCGTAAGTGGGTGTTTAAATCCAATCATAACTGGATTTTAGTCGCTAAATATTACCTCACATACTTATTTACATGGACATTAAGTATCGTCGTAACGGATGTCGCTAGCAATTATTTCCACGTTCTAGCTAGTATTATCCCCCTAATTACACTATTCGTCACGACTCCTACTAATTTCGTTTTAAGTAAGTATTGGGTATTTAAAACAACTCGTATAAAGGAGGCATCCGCCCATGAATCAACCGACTGAAAAGAAGGCTAACTTCTTCTCACGCCACAAAATTGACTGGGTATTAGTAATTCTCCTGCTAATCGCTTTAGGATTATATGGATATGGAACTTGGAAGACTGGTTCTGCTAATGACTTCTATACTTCCGCAATTACTAGTATGACCCAAAGTTTTAAAAACTTCTGGTATGCCAGTTTTGATCCTGCCGGATACATTACTGTCGATAAGCCACCGGTTGCCCTTTGGTTTATGGCTATCTCAGCTAAAATCTTAGGTGTTTCCAACTTCAGTGTGGTACTACCTTCCGTCTTATTCGGAGTCGGTTCAGTCTACTTAATGTACCGACTAGTTACTCCTTACTTCGGTCAGCTTGCAGGACGCATCGCTGCCTTAGTAATGACAATTACACCAATCGTAGTTGCCGACTCTAGAACTAATAATATGGATGCAACATTAATTTACTTCTTATTATTAGCCATCTGGATGTTACAAAAATCAATTAATAAGAACAATATGTACTGGTTGATTGGAAGCTTTGCAACGATTGGTTTTGCTTTTAACATTAAAATGCTCCAAGCCTTCATGATTATTCCTGGAATGCTACTATTCTACTGGTTAGCTTCTAAGGATTCATGGAAGAAAAAAATCGGTAAATTATCACTTGCCGGAATTGCTTTAGTTGTCTTCACCCTTTCATGGCCACTATCTGTTGATATGACATCAGCAAGTAACCGTCCATATGAAGGTGGATCACAACACAACTCAGTTTTAGAACTAGCCTTTGGCTACAACGGAACTCAACGTCTTTTAGGTCAAACTACTGGTACAGGTGGTGCCTTTAAGGGAATGGGGAACAACTCATCTAAGTCCAAGAGTACTAATAATCAACAAATGACCATGCCAAATGGTCAAAAAATGGGTAACTTCAAACCATCTAAAAACATGAAGAATATGAAAAACATCCCTTCTAACGCTCGTCGTGGCGGTATGAAGATGGGTGGTGGAAAGAACATGGGTGGCGCCGGTGGTGCCTTCAATATCGGTACAGCTGGTCCACTTCGTTTATTCCAATCAGCATTAGGTCCACAGATTAGTTGGCTATTACCATTTGCGATTATCGGAATGATTGCCGCATTCATCGGTTACGCAGATCCTAAACGTAAATGGTACCAATTAACACATCGTCAAAAACACGTTGTGCTATGGACTGGATGGCTAGTTCCAGTGTACGGATTCTTCTCTGTCGCTAGTTTCTTCCATCCTTACTACACTATCATGTTAGCTCCAGCAATCGCTGCGTTAGCCGGATTAGGTCTTGCTGCAATGATTAAGCTATTCAAAGAATTTGGTTTAAACAATTACAAAGCATACTTCCTACCAGTCGCAATCGTTGCTACTGCTGCGCTCCAAGCATGGTACGTATCAAGTTACTACCCTTGGTTAACTGTTTTAATCATTGTCGTGGCTGTCATCGCCAGTGTTGGTTTACTAATCTTCAAAGCGAAACCAGCTGGTAAAGCCATCATGATTATTGGATTGCTATCAATCGCAGTCGCACCAAGTTTCTGGTCACTAACTCCGACCCTTGCTAAAGAATCCGCTGCAATTCCAACTGCTGGTCCTGATCTCTTAACTAGCGGTGGTAACAACTCCGGTGGAATTGGTAACGGTACTGTTAATACCAAATTGTTAAACTACCTAACTAAACACCAAGGCAATGCCAAGTACCTATTTGCAACTGCAGATTCCGGCACTGCCGCTCCTTACATTATTAAAACTAAGAAAGCCGTCATGGCAATGGGAGGTTTCAATGGAACCGACCCTGCAATGACATTAAGCAAGTTCAAACAATTAGTTAAATCTGGTCAAGTTAAATACTACCTCGATGAAGGTAAGTCCGGATCTACTAACAATGAAATTGTGAACTGGATTAAAAAACATGCTAAGAAGGTCAACGCTAGTGAATACGGTGGATCATCTAACAGTAATAGTTCCTCCAATACTTCTATGTTTACTGCCAAGAACCGCCCATCTAACATGACTAAACCATCAGGTAAAATGGCCAAAGGTCAACAGCCTAACACTGGTTCAATGAATATGGGTGGCGGTCCATCTAACATGTCAAACGGTACTTTATACGACCTTTCCAGCATCTACTAAACTGGAGGTGTCTTATGACCACTAAAATTAATGCTATCTCAATTGTTCTTCCCGTTTTTAACGAAGAAGAAGGTATCTTAAATACCATCGAAGTTTTAGAAAACTTCATCAATTGCCAGATTGAAACTTACGAAATCATATTTGTGGATGACGGCTCTGTCGATTCAAGCGTAGATATTATCCGTCAAGCACAATCACAATACGATAACATTAAGCTGGTAGAATTCTCTAGAAACTTTGGTCACCAACTTGCCATCACCGCTGGCATCCGTTATGCAACAGGCGATGCAGTCGTTGTTATGGATGCTGATTTACAAGATCCCCCCTCTGTAATTCCTAACATGATTGAAAAATGGCAAGAAGGATACGACGTTGTCTACGGAAAACGTCTTATCCGCGAAGGTGAATCTTTCTTTAAACTCTTCTCTGCGAAAGCTTTCTACCGCATCATGCGTAAAGTCGCTAACATAGATATCCCCCTAGATACAGGTGATTTTCGCTTAATGGACCGTAAAGTGGTTGATGCACTTTCCAAATTGAATGAACCGGAGCCATTTGTTCGTGGCCTAGTGAGCTGGGTCGGCTTCAAGCAAACTGCTGTATCATACGAACGACAAGAACGGACATCTGGGGTAACCAAGTACCCCTTATCTAAAATGTTAAGACTAGCTACTGATGGGATTACCGCATTCTCTGAAATCCCCCTAAAGATCGTAAATTATGTCGGAATCATCAGTATCATCGCTGGTTTCTTATATGGATTGGTCACCATCTTTACCGGTATATCAACATTAACTTTTGCAATTACTTTAATGTTGATTCTATCTGGTAGCATCATGCTTGCGCTAGGCATTATCGGTGATTACCTATACAGAACATTTGATGCTTCTAAGCAACGTCCGCAATATGTTGTTGCACAATCATACGGATTTGCCAAAAGACCGAGCAACGTTCACGCGATGAACAAACAACATGGCTAATAGAAAAGACCTCCGCTTTAGCGGGGGTCTTTTTTAATTTAATTATGTGGATTTGATGATAAAAAAAGAGGCGACCATTGCTGGTCGCCCCTTTCCTGCTTGATAAATTACTAATTCATCCTCTTAATTCTACCAATAATTCCATAAGAATAAAACAATTTTATTCAAAATATTTAAAATTTAACTAAATTTTGATTTTTTTCCATTTTTTTAAAAAAAATAAGGTATTATATTCACTAAATTACTTAAAAAACATAAGTATAACAGGTATAATATAGACATTATATAAATTTTACTAAGAAACGGGGAATGTTCTGTTGGATAGTGGTGTGATATTTTTTCAAATCATTATTGTATTAATCGCATTCTTCTTCGCTGCATACTTTGTTGCCTGTGAATTTGCCTTAGTGCAAACCAGATACAGCATGTTGGAAGAAGAGGAAGAAACTAAGGGTAAGTCAAAGAAACTTGCTCGTGAAATGCACATGCTCACTAACCTAAATGACTATTTATCAACTACTCAAGTGGGGGTTACCGCCTGTGGTATCCTTAT
Organism: Apilactobacillus pseudapinorum; assembly: GCF_040369555.1. NCBI lineage: Bacteria > Bacillati > Bacillota > Bacilli > Lactobacillales > Lactobacillaceae > Apilactobacillus > Apilactobacillus pseudapinorum. The sequence goes on along the minus strand of NZ_BAABVU010000026.1, from coordinate 11,979 downwards.
GGGTTGGCTTGGTGAAAGTCTTATTGTTGACGCCATCTTTGATGTTTTAGAATTAAAGCCTGGCCTAGTTGCTCAAAGTACTGCACATGCTATTGGTAGTATTGTTGGTATTTTAATCTTAACCTACCTTGAAGTGGTAGTAACTGAAGTTGTTCCTAAGAACATCAGTATTGCCATGCCAAGAAAAGTGTTAGGTTATGTTGCAACATCACTTCATTACTTCCACACTATTTTCTATCCAGGGGTATGGGCTATCAATGCCAGTGCTGCTGGTATGGTTAAAATGATGGGTCTTAAGATGACTGACGAAAGTGACGAATCAATGTCTCAAGCCGAAATCTTAAGTATCTCAAAGGAAGCCGTTGAAAATGGTGATCTAGAAAAATATGATTACCTATACATGCAACGTGCTTTTGATTTTAATGATAAAGTTGCCAAAGACATTATGATTGATAGAACTCAACTAACCGTCATGGACATCAATACTTTAGTAGATGATGCCATCACAATGTATCTACAATCAAAATACAGTCGTATTCCTGTCGTGGTTGATAATAACAAAGACAACATCTTCGGTTATGTTTACTGTTACGATTTGGTTCGCCAATCTCGCGTTAACTCCAACATCCCAGTTGAACGTTTAATTAGAGATATCGGAACTGTCCCTGAAAACATGAAGATTACCGAAGTCCTACAAAAAATGATTACTATGAGAACCCCAATCGTCGTTGTTGTTGACGAATATGGTGGTACTTCAGGGATTATTACTGATAAAGATATTTACGAAGAACTATTTGGAACTGTCAGAGATGAAATTGATCCTGCAACTAACGAATATGTTTTCAAACAACCTAAAGGTACTTACCAAGTAAGCGGTAAGATGACCACTTATGACTTTGAACGTTATTTCAAGACTGAAATTAAAGATTTCAGCAAATCAGATAGCGTAACTCTATCAGGTTACTTCATTGATAATAATCCTGGCGTTCAAATCAAACCGGGAAGCACTTTCACCGTTGATTCATTTACTTTCAAAGTATTACACTTCGAAAACTCATTCATCAATCTATTTGAAGTTGATGACCAACGTAAAGACAACGATGAAAATCATGAAGAACCCAAAGAAGTTGAAAGTAAAGACTAATATAAAAAGATTAAATCTGTTAGAATATATTTCTAGCAGATTTTTTATTTTATATGAAAAGGAAGTCCTTATTTTGGCAGCAATTCGCATTCTCTACATTTCAATTTCTGGTAATACCCGCAATTTCGTCAACAACTTACAAAACTACGCTAAGCAATTACATGCTGATGATGATGCCAATCCATTAATTGAATTAACCGAAATTTCAGACCAAAGTGATTTTGCTGATGAAAAGGAAAACTTTTTTGCATTCGTGCCAACTTACTTAGACGGTGGCAACGGAATCGATAATGGGGTCAAAGAAATGATGACCAATTCACTTGGAGAATACATTGATTACCACAACAACGCACGTCGATGCATCGGCGTGATTGGTTCAGGTAATAAGAACTTTAATGACCAATACTGTTTAACTGCAAAAAGATATGCGCAAAAATTCAATACCGAACTCACAACTGATTTTGAGTTACGCGGAACTGATCGTGACGTCATGAGAGTTTATAATATTTTAAAAAATAAGAATATATAAAAAGTCTGCTATAATCTAGCAGACTTTTTTTAAAATAATATAATGACTTTTTCTGTATGATGTTTTTTCACATAATCCAATGCTTCATTAATCTGATCGATTTTAAAAACACCACGCTCAAATTTAATTTTTTTAATGCAATCCGTTTTATCGATAATCTCACTAATTTTCTTTAGTTGCTTACCATTTTCACGACTTAGTACGTAATGATACTTAACGCGGTGTTCATCGCTTTTAGATTCAACATTGGCACTCATTTTTTTAATCTTGTGTTTTTTTAACCAACCAAATTTTTGGCGTTTAGCAAATGCATTATCCGGGATACCATTTAAACTCACCAAATCACCATTAGTTTTTAAAATTTTCATTTCATCTTCAAAGTGGTCACTACCTAATGCATCAATAACATAATCGACTCTATCTACTACTTGTGTATAGTCTAATACTTTATAATCGATATACTTATCTGCTCCTAGAATCATGGCATTATTACGAAATTTTCTATTACCACTAACGATAACATTTAATCCCATTGCCTTAGCAATCACAATCGCTCCAGCACCAAACGATCCAGATCCACCATTAATAAACAATGTCTTCCCTGACTCTACTGTTAATCTATCTACTAAGATTTGATATGCAGCTAGAGCCGGAAAAGGAACTGTTGATGACTGAAATAACTTAAGTGTTTTTGGTGCTTTAGCTATATAGTCTACGTCAACTGCAACATATTCTGCGAAACCACCTAATTGACGAATGGGGAGACGTGTATATACAGCGTCTCCTATATCGAATCCCTTAACATCATCACCAATTTTTTCAATATGACCACTTATCTCACTTCCTAAGACTTGTGGCAATTTATAATCAAAAATATTTTTTAACTCGCCTCTACCAATTTCATTATCAATATCATTTACAGATGCAGCAACCACCTTAATTAACACTTCATTAGAATTAATTTGAGGGATATCAATATCAACCACTTGCAACTTAAATTTTTCACTATATTCTAATAGTTCCGCCGCTTTCATTAATTTCCCCCGTAATTTTTAGTAACTTTTTAACTATTTTGTAACTAATTCTGAATTATATAGAACAGGAGTATAAAAGTCAAAATTTGTGCATTTTCTAATTTTATGCTAATATTTATTTAATGATAATTTGAACACAATGTCTATTTTTTGAATTAGATAGAAACTTATGATAGGTTTCTGAGGCCTGAATATGGAAAAAATAAGTAAAGATAGAATTATTAACATTGTACAAAAATTAATCATTCAAAATGATAAAACCGATATCACTTTGAATGAGATTGCTAACGAGTTACATATAACTCACGCCGCTTTATATAAGTACTTCAGAAATAAACAAGAATTATGGGAAGCAGTCAATGCCAAGTGGCTTGAAGAAAACGTTTTATTAAAGATTAATGTAGATATGACCAGAACCGATCGTTTATCACTATTACACGATTGGATTAAACAATTTATGGATGCTAAAAGAAATATTTATTTTGCAAATCCTAAAATGTTTGAGCTTAGTACTATGTATATTGAACATAATCCGTTTGCACTTCATAATGTATTGACATTGTCATATCCCTCAATTAACCAAATTTTAGGTTTAGATGATCCAGAATTTATAGAGGCAGAAAATATCATGTCTGCATTCGCTATTTTTGGATTACCTGATTTTGCTGAAACTTGGAACGATGATTTTTATGATCAACGATTTGAAAATATGTGGAACTTAATAAAATATGGAGTTAAACATAATAAATAAAAAAGGATTGTTTCTTATTGAAACAATCCTTTTTACTTTTGTCGACTAACTGCCATAACGATTATTAATGATACTAACATTAACGTCGCAACAAAAATAAATAATGGGTTATATCCATACGATTCAATCACAAATCCTGCAAATAATGGACTAATCGCTCTTCCTGCTGACATTAAAGCATTAAACATCCCCTGATACTTTCCTTTTTCTTCCTTGGTTGATAATTCATCAATCCAAGCAGGGACATCCGGTAGACCAATCATTTCACCAATTGTAAGGAAAATCATAATTCCCAAAAAGGCAGGGAAAGTCTTCGCAATAACTAGAAAATAAAAAGCCATCGCAAACAAGAATACTCCTAAAAACACTTGATGATTAATTCTAATTTTTAAACGTTTACTTATATAGTTAACTAATGGTTGTCCAAATACAATTAATAATCCGTTAACTGTCCAAAGAGTCGAGTATGCTTCAAAAGATATTCCTAATTTTACCATGTGGACAGACATAACACTTTCCCATAATGTATAACTTAAATATACAGTGAAGACCATTAAGCAAATTGGATATATTAATTTAATTTTGGATTTTGATAAGCTGACGTTATTATCATTAACATTATTAGACTCATTATCATTTGTTCGATAATTAGAAAAATCAACATTGAAATAAATTAATGTTAGTAACCATAAAGCAACGTAAAAACTTGTGGCGGCTATAAAAACAACGGAAATTCCATATTTTAATAAGTATCCTACCATTGCTGTACCAATTACCACTCCAATATTTAATCCCACATATAGCATATTAAAAACCGTTCGGGTATCTCTGCTCTTAACATTAGTTGCATACGAGTTTAGCAATGTTAAATTAATTCCATCCCCAAATCCTAAAATTACTAATAATATAGCGAAGGTAGGCCAACCATGATAAAAGATTAAAGCAATGATGGCTAACGTCGAAATCGTGATTCCAATCATTGATGCCTTATAAGCTGACCAGTGATCAAACAAATACCCACCGACATAATTACCGATGATAGTAAATCCTGATATAAAAAGTAGCGATATCCCAGACACTAATAAAGATTTATGTAAATAGTTATCAATGTACATTGTTACTAGCGGCCACATAAATGCCGCACCGGAATTAAGTAATAACGAATAAATGAAAACTAATTTCAATCCTAATTCTTTTCTCTTTCTCATTGAATTCTCCCCCTTTTTTAATCCTCATAAACACCATTATAAAGCAAATGGTACCCGAATATCCATCAAATATGATTTAAATTATTAAATTTTAGTAAAGCGTTTACATTTCTGTAATGATATGGATTAAAACACTTTTTTAATTTTGCGTCGTGTTATATAATATCTTTGTATATTAACTGAGAATGAATTACATTTTACATTCATTTGAATCGTTAAAATTTTTCTATAAGGAGTGACGGTAATTGGCAACAGCAACTCGTGCCTTGTTCATGCTATTTGGTGCAACTGGTGACCTAGCTAAACGTAAATTATACCCATCTATTTTTAACCTATACAAAAAAGGTTACGTAGATAATGATCACTTTGCATTAATTGGTACTGGTCGTCGTGAATGGAGCGATGAAACATTCCGTGATGTAATCGTGGAATCAGTCAGTGCTAACGCAGATAGTGAAGAACAAGCCAAAAGCTTCGCAAGTCATTTTTACTACATGGCACATGATGTAACTAATCCAGAACATTATGATGCATTAAGTGACTACGCTAACAAGTTAGATCAACAATATGATACTAACGGAAATCGTATTTTCTATATTTCAATGGCTCCCAACTTCTTTGGGACTGTGGCACAAAACCTTAAAGCCCACAAATGTTTATCAGATAATGGCGGTTTCAACCGTTTGATTATTGAAAAACCATTTGGTCGTGACTATGATTCTGCTGAGGAATTAAACAATGCACTTGGTAAATCATTTAATGAAAACCAAGTTTATCGAATCGACCATTACTTAGGTAAAGAAATGGTACAAAACGTGCTAGCACTTCGTTTTGGTAATCCACTAATTGAAGGTATTTGGAACAACGAATACATCGACAACATTCAAGTAACTTTAGCTGAAAAGCTTGGAGTTGAAGAACGTGCTGGTTACTATGATGGTTCTGGTGCATTACGTGATATGGTGCAAAACCATACCATTCAAATGCTAACCATTCTAGCAATGGAAGACCCTATTTCATTTAAGGACGTTGACATTCGTCGCGAAAAGATTCGTGCACTAAGAAGTATGCGTGTTTACACTGAAGATGAAGTTCGTCAAAACTTCGTTCGTGGACAATACGGTGCTAACGGTGACCAATTAGATTACCGTCACGAAGATAATGTTCCTAACGATTCAATTACTGAAACTTATGTTGCCGGTAAAGTTTTATTTGAAAACAAACGCTGGAAGAACGTTCCTTTCTACATTAGAACTGGTAAGATGTTAAGCGACAAGTTTACTCGTATTGACGTGGTCTTCAAGAAGCCACTAATCGATGTCTTCGCCGCAGCAAACGGTTCTGAAAGTGAACTAAACAACAACGTACTTACTTTATTCGTAGACCCTGTCAACAAGATTATTCTACGTCTAAATGGTAAGAAGGCTGGACAAGGTATGGACATGCAACCAATCGAACTTACTCACACTCAAAGTGATGAAGAAAAGGCGATTACTCCAGAACCATACGAACGCTTAATCCATGATGCAATCTTAGGTAACGCTACTAACTTTGCTAGTTGGGACGAAGTAAGTCGTGCCTGGGAATTCGCAGATGTTATCAGACAAGTTTGGGACAAGGATCAACCTAACTTCCCTAACTACACTCCTGGTTCAATGGGACCAGATGCAGCTGACGAATTGCTAGAACGCGATGGTCGTGCTTGGGTTTTTAACTCAAAGAAATAATTATATGACAATTGTCAATTAAAATGTTAAAATTTAAGTGTATATAAATACACAATTTTCTTTAAAAAGGAAGGTTTATAATGGCTGACTCAAAAGCAAACATTGGTGTTGTTGGAATGGCTGTTATGGGTAAGAACTTAGCCCTTAACATTGAAAGCCGTGGCTTCACTGTAGGTATTTACAACCGTTCAGCTTCAAAGACTGAAGTTGTAATGAAGGATCACGCAGAAAAGAACTTGGTACCAAGTTACTCTGTTGAAGATTTTGTTAACTCTCTAGAAACTCCACGTCGTATCGTGATGATGGTTAAAGCCGGTCCTGCTACCGACGCAACTATCGACGCACTTCTACCTTTACTAGACAAAGGTGATATCTTAATCGATGGTGGTAACACTAACTTCCATAACACTATGGAAAGAAATGCTAGACTAGATGAATCAGGAATTAACTTCATTGGTATGGGTGTTTCTGGTGGTGAACTAGGTGCACTTCAAGGTCCATCACTAATGCCTGGTGGTCAAGAAGACGCATACAAACTAGTAGAACCAATTTTAACTCAAATCGCTGCTAAAGCTAGCGATGGCAAACCATGTGTTTCATACATTGGACCAAATGGTGCCGGTCACTACGTAAAGATGGTTCATAACGGTATTGAATACGGTGATGAACAATTAATCGATGAAAGTTACGACATTCTTCGTAACGGTGCTGGTATTGACATCGACGATTTAGCTGATATCTTCAAGGAATGGAACAAGGGTGAACTAAACAGTTACCTAATCGAAATTACTGCTGATATCTTAACTAGAAAAGACGATTTAGGTGCTGACAAGAGCAAGCCTATCGTTGACATGATCTTAGACCGTGGTGCTAACAAGGGTACTGGTAAATGGTCATCAGAAGATGCCATGGAAGTTGGTACTGACCAATCAGTTATTACTGAATCAGTTTACGCTCGTTTCATCTCAATGCTAAAAGACGAACGTCTTGCAGCAGCTAAAGTATTAAACGGTCCTAAGGCTACTGACGTTATCAACGATGACGAAAAGAAAGACTTAGTTGAACGTGTACGTAAAGCTCTATACTTTGGTAAGATCATGAGTTACGCACAAGGTTTCGAACAACTACGTTTCGCTTCAGAAAGCTATGACTGGAACTTGAAGTTCGGTGAACTAGCTCAAATCTGGCGTGAAGGTTGTATCATTCGTGCTCAATTCTTACAAAACATTACTGACGCTTTCGAAAAGGATGAAAACCTAACTAACCTATTGTTAGACCCATACTTCTCAGAAATCGCTAACAAGTACCAACAAGATGCTCGTGATGTTGTTGCTCTTGCAACTAAAGCTGGTATTCCAGTTCCATCACTTTCAGCAGCTGTTAACTACTACGATTCATACCGTGCAGAAGTGTTACCTGCTAACCTTCTACAAGCACAACGTGATTACTTCGGTGCTCACACTTATGAACGTACTGACCGTGAAGGTAACTTCCATTACCCATGGTACGCTGAACAATAAGATAATTATTGATCATAATAAAAAGAGACGATTAAATCGTCTCTTTTTTAGTACATACTAGTTTATAATGATTACTAATTGCAAATGAATATAAATAAGAATATAATGAAGGCAATCTTAAAATAAGAAAGGTTGTTTTCAATGGCAAATGAAAAAGTCTATACAGATTATTTCTTTTACGAACCTGCTTTTAACACCCATGACGGTGGCTATATTCCACTAGAAGCTACTGATGTGGCACCACAAAAGCTAAAGGTTCCAGAATTACTAACTCCTGATAAGGAAACTGATACAGATATGTATTACACTGTTATTTCCCAAGCAGGAGAAGCTAATATTATGCCTGGTAAAGCGACACAAACTTGGGGTTATAATCAATCACTATTGGGTAAAACAATTTTATTCAAACGTGGTAAGAACATCCATGTGACTGTCAAAAATGAATTACCAGAATTAACTACATATCATTGGCACGGCTTAAACGTTCCCGGCGATATCGATGGTGGTTGTCATACCCCTGTTTATCCTGGCGAAAGTAAAGTTTTAAACTTCAAATGTGATCAACCTGCTGCTACATTATGGTTGCATGCTCATCCTTGCCCATCAACTGCTGAACAAGTCTGGCACGGTCTAGCGACTGCAGTTGTCGTCAAAGATGAACATGAGGCAACTTTTCCAATCCCTAGAAATTATGGTGTCGATGATATTCCGGTCATTTTACAAGACCGTCACTTCGATGAAAATAATCAATGGGATTACAAAGCCGACTATGATCCAGATGGTGTGCAAGGTCCTACAGCGATGATTAACGGAACGGTTAACCCATATTTTGATGTAACAACCCAAAAGGTGCGTCTTCGTTTACTTGATGGTGCTAATCGTCGTGAATGGCGCCTTCATTTCTCAGACGATTTAGAATTCACCCAAATTGCTGGTGATGGTAGTCTATTAACTCACCCTGTTAAGTTCACTCATTTAATGATTACCTGTGCTGAAAGACAAGAAATTGTCGTTGACTTCGGTAAATACAAAGATGGTGACGAAGTTGTCCTATACTCTGATGATGTCGCAATCATGCACTTCCGCATTCATGATTACGAAAAAGATGACAGCGTGATTCCAGACACCCTTTTTGAAATGAATACTCCAGAAGTTACCAAAGATACTGCAGTCCGCCACGTCGTAATGTCTGGTATGGATGAAGAAGTAGCTTTAGATGGTAAGAAGTTCGATATGGAACGCATCGATGCTAAACAAACGATGGGAAACTGCGAAATCTGGGAAGTTACTAATACTAATGATTGTGAAGGCGGCATGGTTCACCCTTTCCATATGCACGGCTGCCAATTTGAAGTTCTCGACCGTAATGGTCATGCCCCTTATCCTAATGAAACTGGATTAAAGGATACAATCGGTGTTAACCCAGATGAAACCGTTCGTTTCAAAGCTTGGTTTGACCATCCTGGTATTTTTATGTATCATTGCCACATCATCGAACATGAAGATGGTGGTATGATGGCACAAATTCAAGTCGATGATCCAGAAAATCCACAAGAATTCCATATAACTAAGATGGATGAATTGATGAACGCATTCGCTGAAGAACGTGGTGTTGCCGTTGAAGATTTAGAATTAAGCGGTATGTCATGTTACGAACATATGGAACATATGGATCATATGAAAATGTAATTAATAAAGAGTTAATCTGGCCCGGATTGGCTCTTTTTTAGTTTCATTATAGAAACATAAATATTTTAAGATGAAATGTTGTCAAAAATAAAAAAATGGTGTAAGATAAACATTGTAACAATACTAGATAAAAAAGGAGTGAACAACAATGACAGAATTAACCTTTGATCCAGGAGCGTCGAAAGATCATTCTATCAAGGGAGAATTAATGTCAGAAGTTGTTTCAATTCTATAAGCTTAAGGATTGAGATAACCTTTGACAGTTAATTTTCCCGAATCAACATAATCATATAAATAGATTATTAGATGGAGAATTGACTGTTGTTGGTTATCTCAGTATCCTTTAGCTGCAGGCTTAGCGGTGACACGCTAATTAACAGTGACATGTTAGCGGCTAATAACAGTAATTTAAAATTGAATATTTAATAATTGCTTGATGATGCTTCACCTTCTGGGGAACTAGTTGGGGAGGTATGGACAACAGTTTATACACTACTAAATCTATGTAGATAAACTGAGTAATTATGAGATTACACAGAAATCTTCGTTGAGTCCACGGGGACGTGGCCTTACGCCAAAGTAATTGCTACTTATCTACGACAATACAATTATAAAAGAGACAACTTTGAAGGTTGTCTCTTTTTCGTACTATAAATAAAAAGCCTCAATCATCAAGATTGAGGCTTTTTACATTAATGATTATTTAATTCCAATTGATTTTAGATAAGTTTGTTCCTTACCTTGATCAAATTCTTTTTCTGATTTACCGATAATCACAGTTGCTAGAGAATTACCAATAACGTTAACTGCAGTTCTTGCCATATCAATAAAACGGTCAATACCAGCAATAAATGTTAATCCGGAAACTGGAATACCAACAGTTGAAACAGTGGCTAATAAGACCACAAATGAGGCTCCTGGAACCCCTGCCATACCTTTTGAAGTAATCATTAGTGCAACTAATAATGTTAGTTGTTGCCCGATTGATAAATGAATACCATATGCTTGAGCTAAGAATAACGCAGCAAGTGATTGATAGATAGCTGAACCATCTAAGTTAAATGTGTATCCAGTTGGAATAACGAATGAAACAATTGATGTACTGACACCAAATTTAGTCATTTTATCAATACTTCTTGGTAATGCAGCTTCTGAACTGGCAGTTGAGAATGCTAACACCGCTTCTTCTTTAACTACCTTTAGTAGAGTAGTAATTTTGAAGCCGAAAATACGTGCAGCTAACCCCATTACTACTAGTACGAATACAATCATAGTTAAGTAAGTTAATAGCACGAAATAACCTAGTGGCAATAATGCTGATACTCCTAGCTCTGCTAAAGTAACTCCAATCAATGCACAAACTCCTATTGGAGAAAGCTTCATGATCCAACCAGTAATCTTAAACATTACTTGTGAAACCGCATTTAAGAAATCAACAATAACTTTACCTTTTTCACCAATAGCTGCAGTTCCTAAACCAAAAAATACTGAGAAAACGATGATTGGCATCATATCACCACTACTAATAGAATTGAAGATATTAACTGGAATTAAGCCGATTAATGTCCCCCAAATACCAGTGTGGTTAGCAGTCTTTGCAGTAGTCATGTATTGAGTAATATCAGTAGCATGTAATGAATGAACATTGATAAAGTCTCCGGGATGGAAAACATTACCAACAATTAAACCTAAAATAATTGCGATTGTGGTCATAATTTCGAAGTATAAAATAGTTTTTCCACCAATACGACCTAATTTATGAATGTCACCAATATTTGCGATACCGACAGTTAAGCACGATACCACGATTGGAACAACAATCATTTGAATTAAACGAATAAACATAGTACCAATACTTTGCATTGCTGTAATCGCTGTAGTGTTCTTATAGAACACTAAACCTAGAATAATTCCTAAAACTAATCCAATCAGGATTTGCCATCCTAGGGTAATTTTTATTTTCTTCATAATGAAGGCTCCCTTTTTTAACACATATTATTTCAATTTTATCATAAATTCCGAATAATTTCTGAATTTATTAGGAAAGAGTTTCTATATTGATGATAATCATACTGGTTTAAATAATAAAAACACCTAAACATCAAGTTATCTATTAATGGCACAAAAAAAGAGCTACCATAAAGGTAACTCTTTTTATAAATTGCGCGGCGACTTCCTACCCTCGCAGAGGGCGATCCCTCAACTACTCTTGGCGTTTAGAAGCTTAACTTCTGTGTTCGGCATGGGAACAGGTGTATCCTTCTAGCTATCGCCACCACACTATTTATCTGAAAGAACTTCGTTCTCTCAAAACTAGATATTATTTATTTCTTCCGATTACTACCTTACTTGGTTAAGTCCTCGACCAATTAGTACT
>NZ_BAABVU010000025.1:0-222 GCF_040369555.1 Apilactobacillus pseudapinorum | reverse complement strand
GGCACTGAAGGGCGGAAACCCTCCAACACCTAGTATTCATCGTTTACGGCATGGACTACCAGGGTATCTAATCCTGTTCGCTACCCATGCTTTCGAGCCTCAGCGTCAGTAACAGACCAGAAAGCCGCCTTCGCCACTGGTGTTCTTCCATATATCTACGCATTTCACCGCTACACATGGAGTTCCACTTTCCTCTTCTGTACTCAAGTTTTGTAGTTTCCA
>NZ_BAABVU010000024.1:0-10145 GCF_040369555.1 Apilactobacillus pseudapinorum | reverse complement strand
CTTATAGAAGGAGACATATTCCCCTATATGACTGGATCTAAAATTCAAGATATAGGAAGAAAATTTGAAGCAAGTTACAAGGAAGGTAGTCGCTGGCAAATTTTACAATCAATACTTTGTTCGTTACATGAAAAAGGGAAAACTAGTGATTTTTTTTACTACTATCTGTTTAAAATGAACATTACTTCTGCTGTTAGAAAAGTGATTAATGGAAACATCAATGCTAAACCGAAATACACAAAAGTAGAAGAAATAGTAGAAGAATCAGAACAAAATAATAAAGAGATTGCTAATATATTGAGGACAGATTTAATTAATAGTATCAACTTAGAACTATCAGTGTCCGATAAAAAATTAATTGTTCGAAATGAGAAAATAGCCATTATTGATTCTAAAGAAACCCCCAAAGTACTTGTTGACCCTGCCGAAACCATGAATATTGGTTATGTCAAAAAAATTCTAAACAATGCCAAAGAAGATTTATTAAATAATGATTTAGACAGTGTAGTAACTAAATCTAGAACAATAATTGAAACAGTATTCATAGAAATATTACGTAAGCATCAGATCGATTTTAAAGAAAATGGAGATATTGGTCATTATAGATCTCTAGTTAATGAAACATTGGGCATGAAACCTGACAATAAGTGGAATAAAAATGTTTCTTATCTAATTAGTGGTCTTAATAAAATCGTTGATTCTATAACTACCATGCGAAATATTAATAGTGATTCCCATGGTAGCTCTAATAGGGTGAAAATCAATGAGGCTGAAGCTGAACTAATTTTAAATTCTGCCGTTAATATTTCTGTATACTATCTAAGAGTGGATGGAAGAAAAGAAAAAAATAGTGTTAATATTACGAAAACATCCTAATAATGAAATTTAAATTTTTTTGATTCAGTGTTTAAAGTCTATAATTACCAAATAACCCCTCAAAAGCATTGAAAGAATATCCAAGCAATTAAGCTACCAACTAATAAAGAAAAGGCGCAGTTATTGGCGTCTTTTCTTTATTAGTTGTATTTCCATACCATGCAAATATCTTAATGGTTTCTTGCATATATGGATAACATTGATATAGTGGTATTGATGTTATGCAACTATTTTATGCAAAAAGGAGACTTCCTAATGCAATATGGATATGCAAGAGTTAGTACTTTAGGGCAATCACTAGATAATCAAATCCAGGATCTTAGAGATAATGGTGTATTAAAAAAGAATATTTTTTCTGATAAATATACAGGAACTAATACCGATAGACCTGGATTCCAAAAACTATTAAACACTTTAAAATCTGATGATACTTTGGTCGTTACTAAGCTAGATAGATTAGCTAGAAACACTAGAGAAGCTCTTAATGTAATTAATGAGTTGCAAGATAAAAATATTAAGATCAACATTTTAAATCTTGGAATTATCGATAATTCATCAATCGGAAAATTTACGACAACCGTTTTATTAGCTGTTGCTGAAATGGAAAGAGATATGATTGTAAATAGAACTCAAGAGGGTAAAAAATATGCAAAGCAGCATAATCCTAATTATCGAGAAGGGCGTAGGACACGCCTCACAGGAAAGAATAAAGACAAGTACCCAGCTATTTATGAATACAAGCAATCTCATACGGCTGAGGAAACCGCAAAAGCATTTGGAATCTCTATTAGAACTGTTTTTTATATAAATTCTATTTTCAAAAATAACTAAACAAAAAAGACCAGGATATATTCCTGGTCTTTTTTAGAATTCACTATCATCTTGATTTTCAGCCATTTCACGAATGAATTTATAAAATTTCTCTGCTTCATTGGCACTGATTAAATTCTTCTTAGCCTTATCTTCACTACCTGCATTTCTGATAACTGTAAAGATATAAAAGTCGATGATTTTAGATATCATTTCACCACGTTTTAACGTGATATGAGTTGATGAAGTATTAAAGTTAATGACATGATCAAGCTTCTCTGCAATCTCTTTTTTTAGTTTCATCGAAACAAAACCTTTGTCATATTCCTTTTTATTCTTTTTCTTTTCATCAATAACTTCTTCAACTTTTTCTTGAAAAATTGGTGTATCAATACTTGATTCTGGAACGTAATTTTCATATTCTGGATCTGCAAAATTTTCATTTGAACCGTAATATTTATGACCAATTTCTTCTAATTTTCTTCCCATTTCTTGACTTCTTTTTAGTTTCTCTTGCACACTTTTTGAAATCTCATCTGACATAATTTCACCTCAAAAATCATATAATTTTTGATATTTTACTCCTCAAGGAATATAAAAATCAAGGATAAAACTCCTCAAGGAGCTACTAAGTCAGCTATTAAAGTATGCTCCTTGAGGAGTTTTAGGGTGTGCGTTAAGGAGTACCTAGCTGTTTTTTTGTACTCCTTAAGGAATACCGGAGTTGATAAATCAACGTTTCTGAAAAGTGGTTTTTCCCCACTAGAACCCCCGCCACGGCGGGGGGATACGCTTGTCGTTCCCCAGTTTCCCTTATCCTGTTTAAAATTTAAGCACTATTCCCCAACTAAGCACTAAGTACAAGTGAAAAATATATATTATTTAAATAAAAAAACAGCCGTCCATTTTTGGATCAGCTGTTTGTATTTTTGTGATTTTACAAAAATAAGGCGATTAAATTGGTGTATGAATGAACAAAAATATTAATATAAATGTTATTCGTTTTGGAGTATAAAAATGCAAAATAACACCCGAACATAATTTTAATTATTAAATATATCCAGAACATATAATTGGTCATTAGCACTCCAAAATTTTCATAATTTATAAAAGATAAAACATGAAAAACACCAAAATAAAAACCAGATATAAAAACACAATAATTAATATTATTAAAACGTAATTTTAAAAAATTCATCAAAATAAATCGAAAGATTGTTTCTTCAAAAACTGGTGCAAAAATTAACGAATCTACAACGTTAAAAAATTTATTTTCAACTACTCCACTAGTACTATTATTAAATGCATAATGCATAAAAACTTCGTATTCATGTGGAGATATCTTATACGATAAAACCGAAATAAGTTGTAATAATGTCCCTATCAAAATCACAAATAAAATGATCAAATACTTCTTTGAAAATGAAAAACTTCCAAAATTAGAATTGAATAAATTAAATGACTTTTTAACTCTAATATAAATAAATAAAAAGATAATAATCAACAAAGCTATGATCAAATCTAATAAAGCATTATTATCAGTAGTATCGTAAATAATATTCATAAAAACATACAATAACACCATAAATAACAACACTAATAAATTATTCCAAAAGATACTTCTAACCTTAAAAAATACATGTTTAAAAGACAACACAAACACTCCAATAATTAAATAAAATAAGACCATAAAGAAAGAGCTTGCCTCGCAAGCTCGGCGAAGCTCTCTCGATAGTTAGCCTAGTTGGTGGCTATAACTATCGAGAGAGCGTGCCTCTTTAAAAGTCTGTACATCGCTTTGCTCAACTATCAATAAACGAAAAATTTGATAGCTCAGTAAAGCTTCACAGCATCATGTTTAAACTCATCCAGCCCTTGTTCCAATTATGCCTTAGCGCGTATTTTATTCCTGCTAAGCCGGAATTTTAAAGTTTAACGTGGTAAAATCCTAAAACCCACTGTGCATAATGGATATGATGTAGCATTTCCTAGACTTCCCAGCCGACTTTGTCAGCTTTTGCCACTCTTTTAGATCGGCGTTTCATACGATCAAGGCTTGGCGTGCCTATGGTCTTTTATTACGAGCAATGTATCGCATTGCTAACAGGTGCATTTAGTGACGAACTGGCAGGGTACCACCCTCTTAGAATTATCTAGATCTAGATAACAAAGATTGTCATTCTTTTATCGAGACAATAAAAATAGGACTAACCTCACTTACGTGAAATCAGTCCCTAACAGTCTTATTAATTTAGTAGATACCCTTTGTATATTCTTCCATAACATGATAATATGTATATGAATATTTGAACTAAGGGACTGCAATCTCTTAGTCAAAGGTATCAGCTAGTTTGTGTAGCGTGATATCACGTAAGTTAGTATTACCAGTACTAACAAGCAACCTAAGTCCTCGGCTCATTGCCAAAGGGCTTTTTTTATTGCTCTTTTTTACGTCTCTTTATTCAGTTGTTATATAAAGAATATCATAATAAATTAATTAAGCAAAAGAATTTTTTAATAATTAAAATAAATAAGTCACGTCCAAGCCTGTAATAGCAAGGTTGTACCTCTTTTTTTATTTATATACATCACGTCTATGGCCGATAGTAACCGCATATACTACAAGTTTTTCATCTTCTATCTGTGCTAGTATACGATAATCGCCCACACGGTAACGCCATAGCCCCGACTTATCAGCGGTTAAACCTTTTCCATGCTGTCTAGGGTTTTGAGTGTGATTTATATTTTTGGATAACCATGCAACTATGACTCTGCTTACACTCTTATCCATTTTCTTTAGTTGTTTAAGCGCCTGCTTGGAGAATTCAAGTTCATACATTGGTTAAATGCCCAACTCCCTTTTAACATCATCCAATGAATAACGCTTTTCGTTTTTATTGTTTTGAATTGCGTTAGTTAAAATTTGTAGATCTAATTCATCTTCGATTTTTTCTTGGACTGCACTATTCACAAAGGAATTGAATGATTGCCCACTGACCTTTAGATAGTCGTTAACAGTGGAGTTTAATTCGTTTGATAGCTTGATACTTCTAGGCACTTTAGTTTCACTAGCCATAATATAACCCCTCCTTTTTACGATTATAATAGTATTACCTTTTGACTACTATTGCAACCATGATACAATAACATTTAAGAAGGGGATGTATTAACATGGAGAGAACTGTAAAAGAAATGGCGGACGCTGTGAACGTATCACTAAGCCGCATGTATCGTTATATTGAAAAGAATAAAATTGAACCCGTGAATAAAAGTGAAAAAACAAAGAAATATAGTGAAGATGCTCAAAGTGCTATATTCCAATACTTTACTGGCACTGATGATATTCACATTAAGAATAATAGCAAAGAAAACGCAAACAGTGAAAACACTAATAAAACTACCGCAAATACAACTGAAAATGAATTAATAGAATTGCTAAAACAAGAAATAACTAATAAGAATAACGAAATTACTACATTACATAGGCTTTTAGACCAACAACAACAACTTGATCTAGCTAACACGAAACTAATTAGCAAGTATCGTGATGATGACAAAAAAGAAAATGAAAATAGTGATAATCAATATTCTCAAGTTAGTGGTAAAAGTGAAAATAACACTAAAGACGACAAGCAACAAAGTCAGTCATGGTGGCATTTATGGTAAAAAATAAAAAGGTGGATTAAACATGAAAATAGAGCCTAAGATAATGTATCAAGTTAAAAGTATTTTAGGAGAATTTGGAAACAAGTATTTAACTAGTGGTGGGTTCCTGAGAAGAAACAATGTAATTAATGACTTAGATAAATTTGACCGTGAATTGATGACAAAGCTATTTAAAGATCCTTTAATACATAAAAATTATGTAGAAAAGATAGCTGACACTGAATTATTTAAACTTAATCAATTTATTGAGATGTTTGAATATAAAGAATTTTGGGAAGACAGTTATACAAAATATACAAATAAAATCGGTTTAACGGCTAATGGAAAATTTATTGACGAATCTGCTGATGTTGTTTTGGATTTTCCTTTTAAAGATACTGTTTTAAAAGCTGGTATGACTAAAGAAGATCTAGATAAAGATGCATCTGTTGATGAACCATTTTTAAACGAAACAATTGCTAAGCCTGAAATTGATGAATTGTTAGAACCCAAGATATTTGTAAATGCTAGAAGATATGATCAAAATGGAGAACGCAAAGCGGTTAAATATTCTAATCAAGATAACTTGATTATCAAGGGAAACAACCTGATTGCTTTACATAGCATTGCTAAAAAGTATGCCGGCAAGGTAAAAATAATTTACTTAGATCCACCATATAACACTGGGTCTGATTCTTTCCAATACAATGATCACTTTGACCATGCTACCTGGCTAACCTTTATGAAAAGTCGTTTAGAAATTGCTTACAACTTATTGAGTGAAGACGGGAGTATTTTTATTGAAATTGATTCATTTGAAGATTCTTATCTTAAGGTTTTGATGGATGAAATATTTGGAAGAGATAACTTTAGAAATAAAATAAATTGGAAACGCCGAGGTGGGAGTGCTAATCCTGCAAAGCAACTTAATAACGTAGTGGAATACATCTTATGGTATTCGAAGGATGTCAACCAAATGAAATATCACCCCGTTTATACAAAGAATAATACCAATACCCAAAAGTATATTAAAGAACGATTTACAAATATCGATAGTCAAGGACGAAGGTTTATGAAATCCCCTATTCAAAGTCCTAATTATCGTCCTAATCTAATTTATGATTATAAGGGATACAAAACACCTAAAAAGGGTTATTCTGTTTCGAAGAAAGTCTTAGAAAAATGGGATAAGGAAGGGAGACTAGCCTTTCCTGATTCAAAGAGTAAAAATATTAATCGAAAGATTTTTTTAGATGAATACAAAGGTCAACCCATTAATTCATTATGGGATGACATTTTTGTAATAAATCCGATGTCTAAGGAAAGACTAAATGTTTTTTCGAGTGGTCAAAAGCCTGAAGCGTTAATTCAAAGGATTATTTCTATGGTTACAGATCCGGGAGATATTGTACTAGACTTCTTTATTGGATCTGGGACTACTGCCTCAGCAGCTTTAAAAATGCACCGTCGCTTTATCGGTGTTGAACAAATGGATTATATCAATACCATCTCGGTCCCACGTCTCCAAAAGGTAATTGCCGGCGAGCAGGGCGGTATTTCTAAGGACGTCAACTGGCAAGGTGGTGGCTCCTTCGTATATGCTGAATTAATGGAAAAGAACCAGGGATACCTAAAAGGACTGCAAAAGGCCACGACCTTAGATGAATTAGACGCTGTTTTCCAACGTATGAAAGTGGGAGCAGATTTCGACTTTCGAGTGGATCTTGATAAATATGAAAATGATGCAGAACGTAAAACTTTGCCTTTTGAAGAACAAAAGCAGTTATTAGTTAAATTATTGGATAAGAATCAACTTTACTACAACTTCAATAATATTGATGATGCCGATGTCCGTGATCTGATTTCCGATAAGGATTATCAATTTAATCAAAGCTTCTATGGAAAGAGGGACTAAACTAATGGCTAAAAAACAAGTTATGCGCAAAATTGAACTCCCACTGGTTGATTTATTGGAAAACAAACGTAAGATTGATCTTCTTAGTAATGAAAAGCCCTTTATTATTCCAGAATATATTAAAGGTAATTTAAAGCACCAATTACGACCTTACCAAAATCAAGCTTTAGTTAATCTAGACTGGACACAACGACAACCATTAGCTGATTACCAATATAATCAATTACTTTTTAATATGGCCACTGGTAGTGGAAAAACAGACGTTTTAGCTGCCCTGATCTTGTATTTGTATACTGAATTTACTTATCATAATTTTCTTTTTGTAGTAAATACAAATGCTGTGGTGGCTAAGACTTATGACAATTTATTAAATACTGCTTCACCTAAATATCTTTTTTCCCAACCTTTAACTATCCACGGCCAAAGAATCGAGCTTCGCTCAGTAACTAGGTTTCCTAGTACACCAGAGGATGGTGTAATCTATTTAAGATTAACAACTATCCAAACTTTAGCTAATGAGTTAAATACACCACGGGAAAATGGATTAACTTATGACGATTTAGAGAAACAGAAGTTGATTATTCTAGCTGATGAAGCGCATCATTTTTCTGCTGGTACTAAAAGTAAAGAGGACCAAAAAGAACGTTCCTGGGAATATGTCCTGGATCGTATTCGTCAAGCTAATAAACATAATCGTCAATTCGAGTTTACTGCAACTCTAGATTTACAAAATGAAGCGATTTATCAAAAATATCGTCAAAAGATTGTTTATAGATACGATTTAAGCCGTTTTATTTACCAAGGATATTCTAAACGGGTATATCGATTACAAGCAAATAACGACGATGAGAACAAAATGCTGAATGCTGTTTTGCTTAGTCAGTATCGTAAGCGAATTGCCAATGAATTAAAAATACCTGACTTTAAACCGGTAATCTTGTTTAAGTCTAATAAAATTGCGGTTTCTAAAGATGCCCGAGCAACTTTTTTAAGTATGATCTCACAGTTGAATATAACAGACCTAACTGATTTTCTTAAACATCAACAAAGCACTAGCCATAGTCAAGCATTGAAACAAGCTTATGATTACTGGTTATCGCAAGATTTGGGTACTGCAATTGTTGAATTAAAACGTGACTTTCAGACTATGAATACTATTAATGTTAACGATAGTGCCAAAGAAGGAATCTTAGGAGATTTAAATAACTTGCATAATCTAAATACCTTGGAAAGTTCTGATAATCCCTTTCGGGTTATTTTTGCCGTCGCTAAGTTAAGTGAGGGCTGGGACGTTTTAAACCTTTATGATATTGTGCGGATTGGTGAACAATCCACTACCTTGAACCAAACAAACAGTGAAGCTCAGTTGATTGGTCGAGGAGCACGCTACAATTCTTTTGTTTATCAAGGCGAAAACTCTTATACACGTCGTTTTGACAACCAGAATCCTAAATATCAGTTATTAGAGAGTCTTTATTACCACACTATCAATGATCCTAAGTACCTAGATAACCTTAAAAAGTCACTTGATAAGATGGACCTACCCGTTGAAGATGATAGTGATTTTGATGTTTTTGAAACTAATGTTAAACCGTCATTTAAACACTCTAAAGTTTATCAACAGGGTAATCTTTACTACAACGAAGTTGAGCCTGTACCAGATAAAGAATTTAATTGCCTTGACCGTTATGGGGTTAATACCACCACAATGGCTGAAGTCAATTTGGTAGAGAGCACTTGGGAAACAAATTATAATGCTGTTGCTATTGAGAAAGATTCTTTAACAGAAACTAGATTTTTGTTTAAGTTTCGAGATGCCGTAATCTTAGTTAAAAAAGCCTTCTCACGTAATAAGTTCTATCGGTTTAACTCTCTGAAGCAGTATATTCCTACTTTGGTCTCTTTAAATGAATTTATGACAGATGATAATTGGTTGGGAAATATTCGTTTGTATGCTCGTGTCAGCAATGGTTCACCAGCCTTAAATCGTAAGCAGCAACTTAAAGCAGTTGAACAATATTTAACTTTTGTTCAAAAACAGATTATTAATAACTATCAAAGACAACGCGGGACTAAGCGCTTTATTCCAGTTCCTATAAAATCCTTGATTAGGGACTACCAAAAGAAAGTTGCCAAACATTTTAATAAATCAGTCAGTGAAATGATCTTACCATACTCAATGAAAAATAAACCTTGGTTTGTTTTTGAAGAAGCCATTGTTGATAAGCTGGAGAAGTCTTTAGTTGACTTAATCGGCGCTTTTGTTGACCGATTAAGTCAAAAATATAGTCAAATTTATTTATTTAGAATTGATGAACGCAATACTAATTTCAAGCTACATCAATTTAAAGGTCAGACAACTCATTATGTCGGTTTCATGCCTGATTTTATCCTCTATTTACAGAATAAAGATTTTTGTTATCAAATTTATATTGAGCCTAAGGGAACCCAATTGCTTGATCAGGATCAGTGGAAACAAGAACTCTTAGAAAGTATTCGTCCTGAAAATATTGAACTTGTTGGTGAGAATGATCAAGTTAAGCTTTATGGTGTTAAATTCTTTACTTACAACGATGGTAGAAATGTTGAGAAAGAAATAGAAAATTTAACGTAGAATTGTGAGGTGATTGTATATTGGAAGATGAAAGTTATTCAATTTTAAATCAAAGAGCTATTATAGATTTACTTATAGAAGGAGACATATTCCCCTATATGACTGGATCTAAAATTCAAGATATAGGAAGAAAATTTGAAGCAAGTTACAAGGAAGGTAGTCGCTGGCAAATTTTACAATCAATACTTTGTTCGTTACATGAAAAAGGGAAAACTAGTGATTTTTTTTACTACTATCTGTTTAAAATGAACATTACTTCTGCTGTTAGAAAAGTGATTAATGGAA
>NZ_BAABVU010000023.1:0-429 GCF_040369555.1 Apilactobacillus pseudapinorum | reverse complement strand
AACCAAGTAATGACACTTGCGTGTCAATGGAGAATAGCGGGATCGAACCGCTGACCTCCTGCTTGCAAAGCAGGTGCTCTCCCAGCTGAGCTAATTCCCCATATAAATATGGTTGTTGTGACCCCTACGAGGTCGATGGGCCTAGGGGGACTCGAACCTCCGACCTCACGCTTATCAGGCGTGCGCTCTAAACCAACTGAGCTATAGGCCCATAGAGCTAAGAATCATATGAAGGTAAATCCCTCAAAACTGAATAAGATTGATGAACCTAGTGTAAGTTTCCGTAATTTCCTTAGAAAGGAGGTGATCCAGCCGCAGGTTCTCCTACGGCTACCTTGTTACGACTTCACCCTAATCATCTGTCCCACCTTAGACGACTAGCTCCTAAAAGGTTACCCCATCGTCTTTGGGTGTTACAAACTCTCATGG